>PBWI01000006.1 GCA_002728195.1 Chloroflexota bacterium | reverse complement strand
ACTTGTGGATTTGAATGAGTATAAAAGACGACAATCAGCTCCAGGGATAAAAATAACCTCTAAGAATTTTGGCAGAGACCGTAGAATGCCAATTTCTAACAAATATCGACCATACTAAAAACATCCAGTAGTATTGAACCCATACTACAAAGCTTCCAAAAACAATCTGAAATAAGAGTAAAACATGATAAACAGAGATCGACTTGTAAAAACTTTTTGCGATATCGCCAAAATCGACAGCCCATCTGGGGAAGAGGAGGAAATGGCTAAGGATATTTCGTCACGGCTGGAATCCTTAGGATTCACCACAATGAGGGATGATTATGGAAACCTAGTTGCCACAGATGGAAGACCAAACCCAATTCTATTGTCGGCACATTTGGATACTGTTGAACCAGGCCGGGGAATCAAACCCTCGGTGGATGGGGATAAAATTGTATCGGACGGTACCACGATATTAGGAGGAGACTGCAAAGCAGGAGTTTCGGCAATTCTTGAAGCCCTAGAATCTGTAATGGAAGACGGGATTGAATTTCATCCAGTAGAACTTGCATTTACCAGGGAAGAAGAAATTGGTTTAGTTGGTGCACGAAATTTAGATTTCTCACTAATTACAGCAAAAGAAGCTATCGTGTTTGACGGAGAAGGACCTGTGAGCCAAATAACGGCATCAAGCCCAACCTACATAGGGTTTGACATCGAGATTACAGGAAGGGCGGCACATGCCGGGGTAGAACCTGAAAAAGGATTATCAGCTATTCGAATAGCCTCTGAAATTATTACTAGGTTGCCTCAAGGTAGATTAGATGAAACCACTACTGTCAACGTAGGAACGATTGAAGGGGGTACTGTTCGAAATGCGGTTCCTGAATCTACCACTATAAGAGGTGAATTCCGTAGCACGAATCTAGAAACTTTAGATGAGTTAAGAGTCCAGATCACGGATGCCGTAAAAGAGGTAGAAAAATTGTTTCCAGAAGCTACGATCGACAATCATTTACACGTAGAATTTGAGACATATACTCTTACCGATGAAGATCCTGCCACAATGAGAGTCAAGAAAACTCTCCGCGGATTAGGTTTAGAACCAACGATGAAGCCTTCAGGTGGAGGTACTGACGGAAATGTCTTTCGACTAAACGGCATAAGCTCAGTAGTTGTAGGTATGGCGGATCACGGTATGCACACAGTGAGAGAATATGTGACTATCCCAGACTTGGTTGATGCGGCACATCTATGCGAAGCACTGCTACGAGTTGAATAAAAACATAGGAACGCAGTCATGAAAATAGACTTGGCGTATGGTAAATCAGGGTTAACAGTCGAATTACCGGACAGCCATACCACAGTTATTGAACCTGATTTTTTACCTGGACTTCCAGATGAGTTAGGAGCAGTTAAAACTGCCTTAAGGAATCCAATTGGAAAGCCCTCTTTGCGCAAATCGGTGACTACAGGACAAAAAGTAGGGATAAGTGTATGCGATATCACTAGACCCATGCCAAGCAAAACTATCTTGCCTNTGATCTTGAAAGAATTGGAGCACATACCTCCTTCAGACATAACTATATTTATCGCCACGGGGACTCATCGNCAAAACACAGAACTAGAACTGTTATCGATGCTGGGAGATATCCCCATGAATGGTGGCTATGTCATATCCAACCACNACGCTTTTANCCNAGATAATTTATTNGAAATNGGCCAAACTGAANGTGGTATTCCAATTTTATTAAACTCAGACTGGCTAAAAACNGACTTTAAGATAACCACTGGGTTTGTTGAACCTCATTTTTTCGCCGGGTTCAGTGGAGGCCCCAAAATGATCGCTCCAGGATTAGCGGGCTTTGAGACCATTATGAATCTACATGACTCAGAAATGATTAATCATCCCAACGCGAAATGGGGTATNACCCACGGAAANCCTATTCACGACTCCATAAGAGAAATCGCAACGGCATCCCCACCAGATTTCAGTCTAGATGTGACAATAAACAAAAANCACGAAATAACCAGTGTATATGCAGGAGAGATATTTGAGGTACATAAAGCAGCATGCGAATTTGCACACTCTACAGCAATGAAAAAAGTTGATAAACCTTTTGACATAGTAGTTACTACCAATAGTGGATATCCATTAGACATGAATTTATACCAGGCAGTAAAAGGTATGTCCGCTGCTTATCAAATTGTAAAGAAAAATGGAAGNATTATTTGCGCTGCTGAATGTTCAGACGGTATTCCCGATCATGGTTCTTATGGGGAAATNTTAAAGTCAAAAACAACACCAGCATCTCTTATTAAAATGATCGAATCTCCTGACTATAAAAAACACGATCAATGGCAAGTACAAATACAAGCCTTAATTCAACTAGACAACGATGTGTACATTAAATCTGATACATTATCTGACAAACAAATAACCGAAGCTCATTTAATCCCTATAAACGATGTGTCTTCAACCGTATCAGAATTGCTAAAAGAAAAATATTTAAATGGAACAGTGTGCGTGTTACCGGAAGGGCCGCANACCATCCCATATTTGAGTATCTAGGTTGGGGTGCAGATTGTGAGTGCACCCCAATCGCTAAACCAAAGCTGATTATTAACTAATTGTTAAACCAGTTCGACGACAGCCCCAGCCTCTTCCAGTTCTTTTTTGACATTGTCNGCCTCTTCCTTACCAACCCCTTCTTTCACAGCAACCGGGGCACTCTCCACTAAGTCTTTTGCTTCTTTCAAACCAAGTGAAGTGGCAGATCTAACTGCTTTAATAACATTTATTTTGTTGTCGCCAATCTCTTTAAGGTTAATTGTAAATTCATCTTTCTCTTCAGCGGCAGGCGCTGCTCCAGCGTCTGCAGGTGCTGCTGCTGCTACAGCAACTGGTGCTGCTGCCGCTGCACTGACACCAAATTCTTCTTCTAGATCTTTTACCAAACCTGCCAGTTCTATCACCGGCAATTCTTTTATTGCTTCTAAGATTTCATCTTTTGATAATGCCATTTTTCTTCTCCTACTCTTTATTTAAATTTACTATTAAGAACCCTGCTGAACGCGCGCATTCAACACATTTACCAAATTATTAGATGGGCCATTCAAAGTTCTAGCTAAGCGACCAAGAGGGTTGTTCAAGACATAAACTAAACTCGCTAGATGCCCATGCAATTGTCCTACCAATTTTGCTGCCAATTCTTCCTTACCAGGCAGGTCTGCCANTTGTTTTAATTGGTCTGGNGTAAAAATTTGAGAACCAATCAAGGAATTCCTTATTCCTAACCCAACTCCNGAATCNTCAATATATTTTGTGATTACTTTGGCAGGTATTTGCTCGTCACCATAGCCNAATGCTATTGCAGTTGTACCATCAACCAGATCTTTAATTTCTGGNATTTGAGCCTCATCTGCAGCTATTCGAAGCAGAGTGTTTTTTACTACTTTGTATTTAATACCATTTTGCCTTAAGGCTGTTCGTAATTCACTCATTTCTGATACGTTCAACCCTGAATAATCCGTAGATATGGCTATAGTACAATTACTCATTGCCTCTTTAAGAGACTGTATATCCTGTGCCTTTCTNTCAGTAGGCATATATTTCTCCGAAACTTCACTTGTACCTAAAAAAAAACCAAAAAAAAACCCGGCCACNGCCGGGTATCACTTTTAGCCATNACGACTGAATCCCCGCCTATGCAGGTATTTTTAATCCGGTGTCCCGAAACCCGCAGTCTGTGGCGACCTATCTATTCTACTCTAAGATCCATTATACCTGCAATATCAATTGGTACACTTGGGCCCATNGTGGAGGTCAAAAAGGCTGACCTCAAAAACTGTCCTTTGACACCCGATGGCCTGCCCCGAAGTATCGTGTCTACCAAGGTAGTCAAATTCTCCATTAANTGATTCTCTTCAAAACTCGCCTTCCCAATGGGTGCATGAATTAAAGCATCCTTATCTAATCGAAATTCAACTCTGCCTTTTTTCGCCTCATCTATTGCCCGAGGGATATCCTCTGGAGCAACCACCGTGCCGGTTCTAGGATTAGGCATCAATCCCCTTCTTCCCAAAATTCTTCCCAATTTACTTATTTTNCCCATCATGTCNGGCGTTGCTATGGAGACGTCAAATTCAAGCCAGCCATTCTCTATTTCAGCTATCATGTCGTCATTACCGACATGATCAGCACCAGCTTGTTTAGCGCTTTCGATTGCATCTCCTTGGCAAAAAACTAAGGTTCTAATCTGCTTTCCCACGCCATGAGGCAACAACGCGATTCCTCTAACCATTTGTTCAGCATGTCTAGGGTCAGCTCCAGTCCTTAAATGCAATTCCACAGTCTCGTCAAACTTTGCTGTGGCACTTCTTTTGGCAATCGAAACAGCCTCTTGTGGATCGTATACGGATTCATAATCTATATCCGAAACCGCTGTCTCATATCTTTTCCCACGCTTAGCCATAAAATTTCCTTATGTTAAATCAGATATATCTCCCAACCTAGTCGACAACTATCCCCATACTCCTTGCAGTGCCTTCTATAATTTTCATTGCTCCTTCTATGTCTGCAGCGTTGAGATCTTTAATCTTTGTTTCCGCAATTTCTTGAACTTTACTACGTGGAATTGTTGCTACCTTTTCAGCCAATGGGCTCCCACTGCCTTTAGATATGCCTGCAGCTTTTCTCAGAAGGTCTGAGGCAGGCGGGCTTTTAACTATAAAATCAAATGACCTGTCCTCAAATACGGTAATTTCCACGGGGACTATCGTCCCGGACATTGAAGCTGTCTTTTCGTTATATTCTTTTACAAACCCCATAATATTGACTCCATGCTGACCCAGAGCTGGTCCAACAGGAGGAGCCGGCGTCGCTTTACCAGCCTCTATCTGAAGTTTAATTAATCCTATTACTTTCTTAGCCAATTAAAACCTTACCTTATTAAGTTTTTTCCACTTGCAAAAAATCAAGTTCTACAGGGGTTTCCCTTCCAAAAAAGGACACTAATACCTTCACCTTTAGTCGGTCTGGATATACTTCGTCAACGACACCCATGAAATCTATAAATGGCCCTTCAGTAACTCGCACTGTTTGACCACTTGCGAATCCTACTTTTATCCTAGGNTCATCTGACTGTATCTGATTAAGTATATGATCTACCTCGTNTTGTTCCAAAGGAACTGGNTTGGGCCGATTATCACTTTCATCTTCTGCNGATACAAACCCGGTNACACCCGGCGTATTCCGAACTACAAACCAGCTGTCGTCATCCATTTCCATTTGNACAAGAATGTAACCTGGAAATATTTTTTTGAGATTAGATTTCTTTTGGCCATCTTTGTACTCCATCTCTTCTTCTGTGGGTACAACAACCTGGAAAATTTTGTCTTTGACATNCATAGTCTGGATCCGCTGCTCAAGATTCTTCTTTACCCTATCTTCCTGGCCTGAATAGGCATGAATTATGTACCAGCGTTTATTTTCTACTTGTTCCTCTAACATTACTATTCACCATCCACCGTCTACAAAATATTGTCAAAAACCCAGCCGAAAACTAGATCTGCTGCTCCTAGAACAACNCCGAGAATGGCTGCCACAACTAACACCATCAAAGTTAGCCTAAAGGTCTCGTTGGTTGTCGGCCAAGTTACCCGACGCAATTCACCAATAACTTCCCCAAAAAACCGGAAGTTTATAGNCCTCCTCGCAGTGGATCTCCCGTACCTTTGCTGCAACTTATCTTACTTCCCTATGAAGGGTATGAGTTCTGCACCTAGGACAATACTTATTCAGTTCCATTCTTTGAGGGTCGTTTCTACGACTCTTATTTGAGTTATATGTTCTTTCCCTACAATCTGTGCAGCCAAAGGTGACAAGTATTCGATTTTCCCCTCTACGAGCCATCTGATTTTCCTAATCTTATTTAAAAAAAGAGCCAGACCAATCCATGTGAATCGATCTGGCTATTAATTTGTTAATATTACTCNATAACTTTCGTNATTACCCCTGANCCAACTGTCCTACCNCCTTCCCTAACAGCAAATCTCAACTGTTCATCCAAAGCTACGGGCGTTATAAGCTTTACTTTCATCTCAACATTGTCACCTGGCATAATCATTTCAACCCCATCGGGCAACTGTATTTCCCCAGTAACGTCTGTTGTACGAATGTAAAACTGAGGCTTGTAACCATTAAAGAATGGTGTATGCCTACCACCTTCCTCCTTACTCAACACGTATACTTGAGCTTCGTATTCTGTGTGAGGTTCAATACTTCCAGGATCGCACAACACTTGTCCCCTTTCTATATCTTCTCGATCAACACCTCTGAGCAATACCCCGACTGCATCACCAGGTTCGCCAGAATCCAAGGTCTTGTGGAACATCTCAACACCGGTAACAGTGGTTGTGTATGTATCTTTAATTCCTACTACAGCTATCTCTTGTCCTACATTCACTATTCCCTTTTCAACACGACCCGTTACCACAGTACCTCTTCCCTTGATACCAAATACGTCTTCGACGGGCATCAAGAAAGGTTGGTCTTTCGGTCTATCAGGAACTGGTATGTATTCATCNACAGCATCCATTAATTCCCATACCCCCTTACCCCATTCACTATCCTTACCTTTATCATCAGCCTCAAGAGCATTCAAAGCGCTTAGTCTAACAAACGGTATATCATCCCCTGGGAACCCATATTCTGATAACAGCTCTCTCATCTCCAGTTCCACCAGCTCCAGTAGTTCTTCGTCATCCATCATATCNACTTTATTAAGTGCAACAACGATACGAGGAACCTCAACCTGCCTAGCAAGAAGAATATGCTCTCTTGTTTGAGGCATTGGGCCATCAGGAGCACTTACAACCAATATGGCTCCGTCCATTTGAGCCGCNCCAGTTATCATGTTCTTAATGTAATCAGCGTGACCTGGACAATCTACGTGAGCATAATGTCTCGTGTCAGTCTCATACTCAACGTGTGTGATAGCAATAGTAACACCACGCTCTTTTTCTTCAGGAGCATTGTCAATAGTGTCGAATGCTCTAAAATCTGCTAACCCTTCTGAGGCTAATACTGAAGATATAGCCGCTGTTAGCGTAGTTTTACCATNGTCTACGTGNCCAATGGTACCCACATTCAAATGAGGCTTTGTTCTGTCGAAAACCTGCTTAGCCAATTCTATTTCCTCCGAATCCCTGGAGCCCACAAGCAGATTTGAACTGCTGACCTCGTTCTTACCAAGAACGCGCTCTGCCACTGAGCTATGCGGGCCAATTTTATATTTTTCCTATTACGATCTATGGTGGAGGGTGTAGGATTCGAACCTACGTAGCCCTTCCGGGCGCCAGATTTACAGTCTGGTGGATTTAACCACTCTCCCAACCCTCCAATTAAACCGTATTTCAGTTTATCATAGGAACGTTGGTTGGGCTGCCATACCAGCATCCGACTTAAGGAAAATTCCATTCCACCACAAGTCGAATCAAGAAATTGTACTAGCTAACCAAACAAATGGTCAACACAATAACGGATGATTTATAAAGGATCTTCACTATTATCCTAAAGGTAAATTTTTTCAGCTTCCTGCTGGACTAGAGAATACACCTTTTGGAGAGGTATATTTGACTCAATCGCAATTTTTTTACAATCCTCATATTCGGGTGACACAGACACAACTACGCCATCTTTCTTTTTCAATTTAACTCCAATCTCTCCGATGGATGCTTGGAACCTCTCAATAGTCCTTTCAGCTTCAATTCTCTCAACNGGTCTCACCCTTATACCTAGGGTAGAAGTTTCAAGCATAATAAAATCTGCTACGTTTATTTTGTCGAACTCATTTACCAAACAGGACAGAGTGATACCAGGCCTATTTTTTTTCATTTGAATTGGAGTGAACCAGACGTCCCTTGCTCCCATTTGTAATAGGTTTTCTTGGACATAGCCTAAAGTTTCGCCAGTGGTATCGTCGAGATTGGTCTCCAGTAAAACAATTCCATTTTCATTTTGTGGAACCGTTGGTTCCCCAATCCAAATGGATAAAACATTCGGATAACTTTCAGGGTTTCGTGTACCCAGTCCATAGCCTATCGTATTTATGTTCATTATTGGTTGCGAAAAGTCAGCCAGAACAGCCAATAAAGCCATCCCTGTTGGGGTAACCATTTCTCCTGTGGAAGGCAAGTGAGTCGGCGGCGGATAACAAGGTATCTTTCTGGAAGCCATTATAAAAGCGGTTGCTGGAGCAGGTACTGGAAGCAATCCATGNTGTGTTTTCACTGTACCAGACCCTGTNGGCAGTGGAGAACAATATATCTTTTCTATAGACAACATTTCCAATCCTAAAATTACCCCTGCAACATCTATAAGGGTGTCTACAGTGCCCAACTCATGTAGATGTACGTCACCTGGATTTTCTCCATGCAAGGCCCCTTCAGCTTCCCCAATAAGATTAAACACCTCAATACATCTAGATTTTGATTTTTCGGATATTGGGGCAGCTTTCACTAAGGCGACAAATTCTGCTGGGGTTCTCTTACGANTATCTGCCTTATCTATCTGGACGTCCAAATAAGTTCCATTTACGCCTTGACGATCTTCCAGATGTGGTTCTAATTGGAAATCTGAAACTCCAATCATGNTCAAGGTCGCCGATAAAGCTTCAATATCTAGGCCACAATCCACCAAGGAAGCGAGTAGCATATCACCACTGGCCCCACCTATGGCATTAACATATGCTGCTTTCAAACAGGTCTTCCCATTTTCAATCCAGGGCCATTCCTAATTAGACTGATGAAGAAGTTAATGATGCAGGAGTTTCTGTTTTTATAACAATACTGTCCTCATCGATATCTACTATCGCTGTATCAGCAGGCCCAATCTCGCCAGCCAATATTGCATCGGACAACTTATCTTCAACAGTGTCTTGAATGAGTCTTCTCAAAGGCCTTGCACCAAAAGTCGGATCNTATCCTTCCTCTGCCAACCATTCCCGCGCTGGGTCCGTTACTTCTAGGGATATACCTTTCTCAAGCAAATTGATAGACACTTCTTGCATTAATATGTTGACNATATCTTCCATATGTTCTCTACTCAGAGCATGGAAGACCACAGTNCCATCTATCCTATTCAAAAATTCGGGCCTAAAGAAGTGCTTCACTTCATCTAGAACATTATCTTTCATCCTAGTGTAGGCGACTTCTTCGTCCTGGGATCCTTCCGTCCTAGCATTAAATCCGAGTGATCTATCTTGACGGATGAGATCTGACCCAATATTGCTTGTCATAACAATAATTGTGTTCCTGAAATCAACTTTCCTACCCTTTGAATCAGTTAGATGCCCGTCATCAAATATCTGTAGCAGTATATTGAAAACTTCCGGATGAGCCTTTTCAATCTCATCTAGCAAAATTACACTATAAGATTTCCTACGTACCGCTTCAGTGAGTTGCCCGCCTTCGTCATACCCAATGTATCCAGGAGGGGCCCCTACGAGCCTAGCAACAGCATGTCGTTCCATAAATTCAGACATATCTAGTCTTATCATGGAATCTTCGCTTCCAAACAAAAATTCAGCCAATTTTTTTACAATGTATGTCTTCCCTACACCAGTCGGTCCTAAAAATATGAAGGCTCCTGTCGGCCTCTTTGGGTTTTTCAATCCAGACCGAGCCCTTCTAACAGCCTTTGAAACCGTTTCTATGGCCTCTTCTTGACCAATCACATTTTTGTGCAAGGCTTCTTCCATTTTAATTAGCCTTTCACTCTCAGCAGCCGCGAGCCTTGTTACAGGAATACCTGTCCACATGCTAACGACTTCTTCTATATTTTCCTCTTCAACTGTTGGCTGCTGATCGCCTTTTTCCTCTTCCCATTCCTTTTTTATGTCTTCGAGTTTCTCAGCGAGTGAAACTTCCCTATCCCTCAACTCTGCAGCGTATTCATACTGCCTTCCTGAAATTGCCTCATCCTTTTCTTTCCGCACACCATCCAGGACTTGAGTGGCTTCCTTGACCGATAAGGGTGCCATACTATGATGTATCCGGACCCTTGAGGAAGCCTCGTCGATTAAGTCTATGGCTTTATCTGGTAAAAACCGATCAGCTATGAACCTTGAAGCAAGACTTGCTGCCGATTGAATAGCTGAATCAGATATCTCCAACTGATGATGCTCTTCATATTTTTCTTTGACCCCTCGCAATATCTCAACGGTCTCATCTACACTCGGTTCTTCAACCCTTACAGGTTGGAATCGGCGTTCCAGAGCAGGGTCTCTTTCAACATATTTTCTATAGTCATCAAGGGTAGTTGCCCCAATTGTCTGCATTTCCCCTCTTGCCAATGATGGTTTGAGAATATTGGCGGCATCCACAGCTCCTTCTGCGGCTCCAGCCCCAACCATAGTGTGAATCTCGTCGATAAATAAAACACAATTTCCTGCGCTTTTTATCTCTTCAATAACCTTCTTGAGTCTCTCTTCAAACTCGCCTCGATATTTAGTGCCTGCTACAAGGGAACCCATATCCAACGTTACTAAACGCTTACCCTGCAAAGTCCCTGGGACATCATCAGATGCGATACGCTGTGCTAGAGCCTCTACTATTGCTGTTTTACCAACCCCTGGCTCTCCAATGAGAACAGGATTGTTTTTTGTGCGACGGCTAAGTATTTGAGTAACCCTTTCAATTTCTTTTTCTCTGCCAACTGTTGGGTCAAGCTTACCATCGTTAGCTTTTTCGGTTAAATCAACACCAAGCTGGTCGAGGGTAGGAGTTTTAGTCGAAGTTTTAGAAGCTGATCTTCCTTTAGAAGAGCGTCCCCCTTTGTTCAAAACTGAATTAGTTTCTCCTCGGACTTTATCCAAGGTCACACCCAAACTTTCAAGAACTCCAGCTGCCACACCTTCACCTTCCCTCATCAATCCGATCAGCAGATGTTCAGTTCCGATATAGTGATGATTCAGTCTTCTAGCCTCATCCACGGCAAGTTCAATCACTTTTTTAGCCCTAGGAGTTAGCCCTATTTCTCCGCTTGCAGCTGTATCACCCTTCCCAATAATAAACTCTACAGCCGACCGAATCTTGTTAAGCTCAATCCCTAATCCCCCAAGAACTTTAGAAGCGGTGCCCTCATTTTCTCTAACTAATCCAAGAAGGATATGTTCCGTACCAATGTAATTATGGTTGAATCTTTGAGCTTCTTCTTGCGCCAAAGACAAAACTCTACGGGCCCTTTCTGAAAATTTCTCGAATCGGCTTGCCATATTTTATCGGCTCCTATATAGCTATTCTTCCTTTTCTATTTGAGAATCTTCTGATTCTTCCTGCCCTTCACCAGTAGCATCATCCCCTGCTTCTATCACCTCGGCATCTTCTGTTTCGATTTTTTCTACCTCGACGATTTCTTCTGGGCCATCTGTGATAGCGCTTGCTGGCATCTGTTCCTCAGCATCCTCTGAACCACCTTCCGCCGGCGCCTCTGAGACATATCCAGCAGGGTCCAAATTTTCTGTAGTCTGCTTCAAACTTAGCCCAAGCCTCTTTCGATCCATCTCGATCTTTAGGATCTTTACTTTTATTTGTTGACCTTCGCTAACTACCTCAGTTGGGTTGGTTATCACCGCTTCACTAAGTTCGGTTATATGAATCAAGCCTTCAATAGAATCCTCTAATCTTGCAAATGCTCCAAAGTTAGCAATTTTAGTTACTGTGGCATCCACTATATCCCCGACTTGATATCTCTCAAATATGGTCTCCCAAGGTTCAGGCTGCAATCTGCGCAAACTCAAAGCAATCTTCATGGTTTCCCTGTCTATCCTCAGGATATAAACATCCAGTTCCTCACCAACTTTCACTAAGTCTTCCGGTGATTCCACCATACTCCAAGACATTTCAGATATATGGATCAGCCCATCTGCACCTCCCAGATCCACAAAAGCTCCGAAATTACTAATTCCCGTGACAACCCCTTTCCGAACCTCTCCCTCCTCTAATTTCTCTATAAGGACCGCCTTCTGCTCATCTCTTTGTTCTTGTAGAGCAGATCTTTCTGAAAAAATCGCCCTATTCCTTGAGCGATTTACTTCAAGGACTTTTACTGTCAGTGTGTTACCGATCAAGTCTTTCCCTATAGAATCATCAGACCTTGGTTCACCGGATTCAGGTGAATCTTGCTTAAAAACATCTCTGCTTATAGTAATCAACTGAGACATAGGCACAAACCCTTGCACATTGGCCACCTCAAGTATGCAGCCGCCTCTATTGAA
>PBWI01000027.1 GCA_002728195.1 Chloroflexota bacterium | reverse complement strand
ATCAGCGACGATTTGCTCATAAATGATCCTTTCATGAGCCGCATGCTGATCAATAATATATATACCTTGAGGTCCCTCACAAATAATATAAGTATCCGATACTTGTCCAAGCACCCTAAGCAATGGAAGAACTTCCTGGTATGGGATGGAAGTATTTATACCTGCTACATTACTTGGATTTGAATTTTTATCATATTCAAATCCAGGACTAGTTAATGTGGTTGGCCAAAATGTCGAAGGGTCTGATTTTTCTGTGTATTTCCTTTCAGCACGTTGATAATTTATTACCGAATGGACAGGAGCGTATTCAAGTAAGGTAGTTCTAATTGAGCTTTGCACGGCGGCAAAAATTTGATTTTCATTTTCAAACCGCACTTCAGTTTTAGCTGGGTGAACATTTACATCAACCTCATCCAAAGGGACTCGCAACATAATTGCTCCAACGGGAAATTTATTATCTGAAGAAAACGCTTTGTAAGCTTGTTCAAAAGCATATGATAATGTTCTACTCTGCACTAATCGTCCATTGACAAACAAAAAAATACGAGATCTATTAGAGCGTCTTTGGCTAGGGTTCCCTATAATCCCAGAAACCAATGTACCTTCCCAATTTGGATCGTAATCTTCTGAAATTCGTAACATCTTAGAAGCTTCTGATATACCAAATATAGCACCCATAACATCAGTCAAATCACCCGAACCAGATGTTCTAAATGGCCTGGAAGAGTCCTGGTTAAGCTCAAAGGCTATTTCTGGGTTGCATATGGCGAATTTCTGCACCAGGGAATATATACGATTGGCCTCAGCTGACTCGGATTTAAAAAATTTCCTCCTAGCGGGAAAATTTTCGAAAAGTTTAGAAACCGAAATTGTTGTACCGTAGTCGATGCCAGCATACGATTTAGAAATAAGGATCTGGTTATCTAAACTTATCCGAACACCTTTTGATTCTCCTCTGGCTCTAGTGGCAACATCCACCTGTGAAACGGAAGATATACTGTATAAAGCCTCCCCCCTGAACCCTAAAGTCTCTATAGATTCCAAATCTGATTCTGAGTATATCTTGCTTGTAGAATGTCTTTCAAAAGCTACTTCCACTTCCTCTAGCTCAATCCCTTTGCCATTATCAGATACAACAATGGAGTTCATCCCCCCCGCAGAAGTAGAAATAAATATTCTGTCAGCACCAGCATCTAAAGAATTTTCCACCAACTCTTTCACTACCGACGCAGGTCGTTCAATCACCTCCCCAGCCGCTATTAAGGCAGCTATTTCTGGTGAGAGGATCCTTATAACAGACATAGTTTTATCAACTTTTTCCGGGAACTGGCTTAAATCCCCTATGATTTGAATTACCAGTGGAAACGAAATCTTTGATTGCCTGGTGTAGTTCAGCCATTTGACCATCCTCTGCCGATCTAAAATAATAGGGCTCTATATGCACTCCACCAAAGGCTTCCACAATTTCCCTATGGTCATCAATCACAAAATCGGGTCTGGGAGATACTGAAAATCTTTCCAATCCAACTTCATATTCAGTAATTGGTTTAACAAAAATATCAGAAACAAACCCTGAAAGCCCCAATCGTTCTATATCATCAGTACGCATGCCAACACCAGACCATATGTATATGGAATGGCCCTCCTCTATCAAGCCTTCAAATACTTCCATAGCGCCTGGCCGTAAGCTACCATCCATCGCTATCAAGGTATAGTCAACATCAAAATATATATTCATATATAAAATTAATTCCTCATTCTAAGGTATTGTTAAGTCCTAATGATATTTTGGGAAAATATGGACTTCGCAATTTTCTTTATTGGATTTTGTTTTAACTGTATGTTAGATGCCACAGTTTTAGCGACACCATTCTGAGCCAAAAGCAGCGGAGAAATTCCGGCCCTGATATCACTAACTTTGGTAACACCAGATTCCCACGGCTCTATAATGTTTTCGAATTTAGACCACACACCTGTATCACTTTTATAAGAATTCCTTGTATTTTGTATCAACGATGTAGCGCCCGATTCATTTACCAAAACTATTCCTGCTAAAACATCCCACAGATGAGAACCAGATATAACTGCATACTCAGTTATCCCCAAGGCGACCAACGACATTTCGTAAGCTATACTGCCACCCATCCGAGGTTCACCTGCTTTAGAAATAAATTGCCCGTCAAATTTGAACCTGCCAGAAAACGATCCCGGAAGCGTAATTATTGCGTTAGGATCGACGTCCTCCAAAGACGGTGTCTCTAACTGTTTATCATTTACCATACAGCCATTCCCATTGCTGGCGTGTATAACAATGCCTGGATCTTGATTTGGCCATGGTATGAATATTGCACCTGCTATTGGAAGTCCTTTAAACATAATCCCAATTGACGATGCGTAACATGGAAACCCATGCATGAAATTACGAGTCCCATCCAAAGGATCAAGAACCCAAACTATGTCAGGAAGAGAATCCGAAGATGAATCACCTTCCTCACCAACAATCCCATGAGTGGGATATTTGGCTTTTATTTTGTCTGAAAGATATTTCTGTACTTCTTTGTCAGCAGCAGTCACTGGGTCTCTTTTTTTAGCATCTTTATAGCTAACTTTCAAAACTTCTGCCTCAGACATCGGATCCCGAAAATATCCTTGAAGCAATTTACCAGCAGACATCGCTAACTCATATGCATCTTTCTGAATATTTATTAATACTTCTTCTTCCATCCGCATATCATTATCAACGATTCACTTATTTTTTATCATATTGATTAAAGCTTTAGCTGCAGTAATCGGATCCTTCTGACCTAACTCAACTTCATTTATCAATGATACCAATGCTGGATCGTTTTCAGGATTGTCTCTTTTCAAAATTGTATCCAAAACAAACTCCATCTCAGTAAGAGCACTGGAACGCAAAATATCCAATCGCATAGCTGATCTTTTCACATCAAAATCAGAAGAAAACACGCTATCTCTGTGCAAAGTGTCAATTTCATGTAGAAGATTGGAAATACCATCACCTGAGTCCGCTTTGGTCTTTATTATTGGCGGTAACGCACCTCTGTAATCGTCAGATAATTGCAACGAACTCCTCACATCTCTTACCATCCTATCAGCGCCCACCCTATCGCACTTATTTACCACAAAGATATCGGCTATTTCCATAAGCCCAGCTTTCATCGTTTGTATTGAGTCTCCGGATTCAGGAACTATTACCACTACAACAGTGTCAGAGGTTTTCATCACATCCAACTCGGTCTGACCCACTCCTACAGTCTCCAACAAAATTACGTCAAATCCAAATGCGTCCAGCAAAGCAGTGATCCCGTAGGTAGAATTAGACAGACCACCTCCTGACCCCCTATTACTTATACTTCTTATAAAAACTCCTGGGTCGGTATAGTGGGATTGCATCCGCACCCTGTCGCCTAAGACTGAACCTCCTGTAAAAGGGCTACTTGGATCACATGCTAGGATAGCAACAGTCCTACCCGATTCTCTAATAAGAGTTGCCAAAGCGGAAGAAAGGGTACTTTTCCCGGCTCCGGGGGGTCCTGTAATCCCTATAATATGTCCCTTCCCTTCAGCATCCTTAATTTTAGGGTGTATGGAAGCGAGAATCTCTGGAGTAGACTCAATAAGTGTTATCAGTCTAGAGAGCGACCTAATATTCCCGTCAAGTAAACCGGCAACTTCTTTCTGTAATTTATCAACGCTGGGCATTTTATTTCAATTCCAGGGCTTTGACTGCTATTTTTAATAACAGCGGTTCAGAATCATAATCAGTTATTTCAACTGTTAATATTGATCTGCCTAAGAACGTTTACTGTTTTAATAGCTGATATGGCAGCACTTTCCCCTTCGTTCCCTTTTCGTCCGCCACACCTATCTAAAGCCTGCTCCATATTATGAGTGGTAAGTACACCAAACATAACCGGGATTTGATTATCTAAAGCAACCCTCGCTATACCTTCAGAAGCTCCTTTTGAAACATACTCATAATGGTCTGTTTCACCTTTGATGACTGCTCCTAGGCAAATAATGGCATCGTAATTTCCACTAGCAGCTAAACTGTCAGCAACGACAGGAATTTCAAAAGACCCAGGTACCATTGCAACTGTTATATCACTTTGGGCTACCCCATTTTCTAATAAGGCAGATTTTGCACCATCCAATAATTTCAAGGTTATGAAATCATTGAATTTGGCAACTACAATCCCAAAACGCATTCCTTCTGCGTTTAAATCACCATCAATCACTGGATCCATCTCCAGCCACATCCTCTATAGGTTCCAAAATATGCCCCATCCTTTCCCTTTTTGTCTCCATGTATTTGATATTTTCATCCGTATGAGGAGCTATTATAGGGACTCTTTCTACAACTTCTAAACCAAACCCTTCTAACCCTACCCTTTTTGTAGGATTATTTGTAAGCAGTTTCATTTTCTTGACACCCAAATCAGCTAAAATCTGGGCCCCAATTCCATATTGCCTAGGGTCAGGTGCAAATCCCAGCATTACATTCGCCTCTACTGTATCGTACCCCTGATCCTGAAGTGCATATGCCTTCAATTTGTTATGAATTCCAATGCCTCTACCTTCTTGCCTCATATAAAGGAGAACTCCACTTCCCTGTTCTTCAATGGCTCGGAGTGCCAATTGGACTTGATATCCACAATCACATCTTTTACTCCCGAACACATCCCCTGTAAGACATTCACTATGGACTCTCACCAACGCGGGTTTGCCGGAGTTTATATCACCTTTCACAAAGGCCACATGCTCCTGAACATCGACTACACTACTATAGGATACTGCACTAAATTCTCCATATTCAGTAGGTACTCTTGCCTCCGCCACTCTCTCTATTAACCTCTCATGAGTGCGACGATATGCAATCAAATCCTCAACACTAACTATCTTTACATCATGCTGTTTCGCAAATTCCTCTAGCTGAGGCATTCTTGCCATATTTCCATCTTCGGCCATAATTTCGCAAATNACAGCCGCTTCCTNCAGACCTGCCAATCTNCAAAGATCTATAGANGCTTCAGTTTGTCCTGTTCTTTTTAAAACACCTCCGTCAACATACCTCAAGGGAAATATGTGACCAGGTCTGCCAAGATCTTCCGGTTTTGTATCGTTACTTATAAGAGCTTTAATAGTATCGGATCGATCTGACGCTGAAATACCCGTCGTTGTGCCTATTAATGAATCTACAGATACTGTAAATGCAGTGCTCAAACTAGCCGTGTTATTGGAGACCATGAGAGGCAGATTTAATCGATCAAGCTGTTCGCCTAGCATGGGGACGCAAATTAAGCCCCTACCATAGGTAGCCATAAAATTAATTGCTTCGGGGGTTACCATTTCCGCAGCCATCGTCAAATCGCCTTCGTTCTCACGATCCTCATCATCAATAACGATAACCATTTTGCCGTTTCTTATATCATCGATAGCTTCTTCTATTTTGGATAATGGCATAAGTTTTCGTCCTTCGGACTTACTATCAATCCAATTCTATATTGGTTTGATCTCCACTCGACAGTTTTTCTAAGTATTTACCTATAATGTCTGTTTCTATATTTACAGTATTTCCTACTTTTTTTAATCCGAGAACTGTATTGTCCTTGGTGTAGGGTATCAAGGCTATACTAAAAGTCTTCTCATCACAGTTTACAACCGTAAGACTCGCACCGTCCACGCATATAAACCCTTTTTCAACGATGTACTTGGATAGAGTGTTCGAAATTTCAAATTCTATAGACCAAGAAGTTCCTTCCTCTACAACAGAGCTTATTATTCCAGTCCCATCCACGTGACCTTGAACAATATGTCCTCCCAGTCGACCTCCCAGCTGGGCGGATCTTTCTAAGTTGACTTTATCTCCAATAGAAAGGTCCCCTAAGTCGGTCCTACTCAAAGTTTCTGGAACCACATCAACTCGAAATTTATTTTCCTTTAAATCTACGACGGTTAAACAGGCGCCATTGACAGAGATACTATCTTTAATGCCGAGATCGTTCATAACAAGGGATGCTTCTATCCATATTTCAGTCTGGCTAATTTCTGATACGATCCCCAATTCTTCCACTAAACCTGTAAACATCAAACTCCTCTTTCACAATATCCTGTTACTAAAATATCTGAACCAATAAATTGTCTTTTCACCCTCGTCAACAGCTGTCTGTCAGACATAAATTTTGCCCCGGTTCCACCAACCGCACCTAAACTAAACCTACCACCAATAATACTAGGTGAAATAAAAGCGGCTACTTTATCAACCAAACCTTGATCAAATAACGATCCTAGAAGTTCCGAACCACCTTCTACAAAAACAGATGATATTGGAATTTCGCCTAAATGTTGCAAAACAGAAGTCAAGTCTACTTTTCCTTTATCATCTGGAAAAGCCTTCGTAGATAAATTATTTATATCATCTGGAAACTGAACATTTTTGGCAGTAGCGACAAAAGTCGACCCCTCTTCCAGTAGCATAGAACTATTAGTAGGAAAACGACCTTGTGAATCTATTACTACCCTCAAAGGTTGTCTATCGACAACGCGATTATCTAGTCTTACCGTTAACCTAGGATCATCAGCAATAGCTGTATTAACTCCAACCATAATTGAATCAGATTCCAGCCTCATTATGTGAGCTGTAGCTCTAGAACCTTCGCTTGTTATCCACTTAGACTCCCCAGAGGCGGCAGCTATTTTCCCATCCAGGCTCATCGCAAATTTAGCTGTAACAAAAGGTAACCCTGTCTTGGACAATTTGATGTGGGCTTCCAAATCAACCTCAATTTCTTCTTTCTCTAGGCCCAATATGACATCAATACCAGCCTTTCGTAATTGCTCGACACCTCGTCCAGCGACTCTACTATCTGGGTCTTCAATACCAATGAAAACCTTAGATATTTCTGATTTGATAATTGCTTCAGTACAAGGGGGGGTTCTTCCGAAGTGACAGCAAGGTTCCAAAGTTACGTACAAGGTGGAATTACGCACACTGGTCCCCGCTGCCAATATCGCCATTATCTCCGCATGGGAAGATCCCGGAGCTCCAGTAAACCCCTCAGATAATACTTTGTCGTCTTTTACTATAATTGCCCCTACTGGAGGGTTGGGATTTGATATACCTTTGGCCTTTTTACCAGCAGTTATAGCCATGTCCATATATGACATGGATCACCTTCTTTCAAAATCCTGATGGACTTTGCTTGCCGTTGGATCGGATTGACCTTGATATTTGCTACCTAATTCGGGGGACCCATATGGAAATTCAGCGTCAGTGCTAAGGCGAGCGTAGGATAGCTGACCTATTTTCATACCGTAATACAGGGTTATTGGTAAATTAGATACATTGCTCAATTCAAGGGTCAGATGCCCCTTAAACCCAGGATCTACATAACCAGCTGTTGAGTGTATTAGCAATCCCAACCTACCGAGAGAACTTTTGCCTTCCACCCTTGAAACTAAATCATTAGGTAGTTCTATGTGCTCTAGTGTACTACCCAACACAAATTCTCCAGGGTGTAGCATAAACGGTACATCGCCCTCTATTTCTACCTTTTCAGTGAGATCTTCAGCGCTTTTGCGAACATCTATGTAGGGAACTCTGGAATTTCGAAACACTAGGAAAGTTTTATCAAGATGGACATCAACACTCGCAGGCTGAATAGCATTTTCCCCCAGTGGTTCAACTACTATCCGGCCAGCCGCAATCTCTTCCTTTATAGTTCGGTCGCTAAGTACCATGGTAATTCTCCGTATATTTGAGCGTTGATTCTATCAATAGCTCATAAAATTGCGCAAAACAACCTACCCTTGAAATCAATACAAACATCATTTAATAGCAAATAAAGTGTCGACAGTCAGGATTATTTCTAACTGACCGGCACTGATAGATGTAGTAGGAGCTGCTGCAGCCATCATCCTNATTCCGTAATCAGCTTCATANGGAGAATGTAAAGATCCTGAATTCATCTCATNCAACTCTATNACTGGACCAAGCTCTACATCTGTTAACAAAGCATAGTCCTGGGCTTTCTCCACGGCGTCTTCAACCGCCATTTTTCGGATTTCAGTTTGATATGGACTAGGGTCGTCAACAGTAAAATCAACACCATTAATACGGACGTAATCGCCACCAGCATCCGCCGATTTGTCAATTATGTCCCCTACTTTATCGATTTCATAAATTTTAGCTTTTACCGTGTTATTTACTGTATACCCTGTGAGAACCTGGGTTCCGATCCTTTTTCCGTTTACGGTAACTTCCTCATAATCGTATCTTGGATAAATGTTAAATTTAGTCGTCTGGATGTCTTTTTCNTCTACCCCTTCTTTTTTAAGAACGGTGACTACTGAATCCATTGCCTTTGACGCTTCCGATCTTGCAATGCTTACTTTCCCAGCGAAAACTTCAACTCCCACCTGAAGAATGGCTACATCAGGCTCCACAGAAACGGTTCCAGTTCCAGAAACTCTTATCCCTCCCATTAAACCATCAAGGTGTAGAGAATCTAGATTAGCTACACCTCTAACTGTCCCTTCTTCAGCAAAGGTAGATGAAGAAGCGTATACAGGAGATAAAGCAGTTGGCTCCAAAACATCAATTNCAGTGTTAAGACCAGATTCATTCCTCGAACAGGCAAAAGCAGTAATCAATATCAAAAGAGCTAAGACAACAAATTTGTTCATCTGGTCACCTTTAAATTTTACATAGAATGTAAATACTCGCCAATGAAAGGATACAACTTTAACGTATAAGAAACCTTATTTAACAAGTCATTTCTTGCCTTAAAAGATATAATTAGATGCTATGTATATTTATGAAAGAAAAATCCAAAGGGCAATACGAGAAATTGTTGAGACTGCCATATTGGCGATGTTTGTCTTTTCAATCTTGTATGTATCAATCCAGAATTACCAAGTTGAAGGAGCTAGTATGACTCCNAATATCAACCAGGGTGATTGTGTGCTGGCCAATAAACTTGCTTATTGGAAAATACCANAAAACACTTCTGATTTTTTCTTTCAACNCGATACTTCCTCTGGANAAACGAAATACCTATTTGGAGATCCTCATAAAGGTGATGTAATAATTTTCACATATCCGAAAGACCCTACACGACATTTCATAAAGAGAGTGATAGCCACAGAAGGTGATAGCGTCCATATCGACAATGGCAATGTATTTGTAAATAGCACACTGATCCAAGAACCCTATTTGGACCCAGCCCTGAATGATAGCTCCAATTGGGGACCAAACGTCGTGGGCCTCGAAGAGTATTTTGTTCTCGGTGACAACAGAAGAGCCAGTAACGATTCCAGATCTTGGGGAACAATTACAAGTGAACACATAATTGGNAAATATTTAGCNAGATANCCCTCATCCATTTGCTCTATAGCCCCCATAACNCAGGAAAATTTACGATAAAAATAGATTTNTTCTTGAAGAGGTGAAATTCTATATATAGAATTGTTGTTTAGTGAAACAAAATGGGCCGGTAGCTCAGTTGGCAGAGCATCGGACTTTTAATCCGAGTGTCGTGGGTTCGAATCCCACCCGGCTCACCATTCATTTTGTAGCTAAATGAGAGGTATCTCCACCGGTNGGAGNCATCCGCAAAATCTGCATTTGCCCTCATNNCTATCATCAGTTAATGCTACTTACTCGTTATAAATANCTGGATTGCCTCTAATAAAAGCGGAAATGATCAGCCTAAACTCATGATCNGTGTATGGTTCATACTCACTNATAGAAATAGTAAGGTTTGAACTGTCATNTTTGGGTTTGGGGCGATAACCTTTGGTCTTTCTAANCCACTGCTGAGAGCTTTGTTGCATGGTAGCTTTCATTCTTAGGTCTGCCCTGCATAAGTTCTTTATATAATCGAAAAGAGGTAGACCCATTTTGCCTTTTTGCATATAGCAATGCTTGCATAGCGTCTGGCAATTGCTATGACTGCTGTCACTATGATTTCCAATGCTGTGATCTGCATCAAGACTTTCGTCTATCCCACAACAATCACAGGTACCTTTTTTATGATATCGAAGCAAAGCAACCTCCACTATAAATAAATCACAATGAAGGTTGCTCGAAAAGAGTGAAACTACCTGCGAGTTATTATTTAGAAATTAACGAGCGAGGCATTAATCTGGCAGTCATCTGCCCTCATGTGGCATTATCCCTCTAGATAAATCAGGAGGATGATATGGACACGGAACTTACAGTTGCCATTGCTCAGATACTCACTGGCACAGCTACCTTAGTTGTTGCCATCTTTTTGGCCGGTCAATTCGTTTTACAACGCAAAGTACTGGATCGAGCTCATTTGGACGCAGAAAGAGAATTAACTTTGTCTTCCTTAAGTTTATTTCAAGACCATTTAAATTCAAGAGTAACCAATGAATCTGTTAGAAATCTCTATGCAAAACGCCATGAAGGTTTAGACAGCCTCAGTACATCAGAATTGGATGGAATAACAACGCATTTTCGGATGGGATATCTGATAACCAATAATGAGTGGAGTTTGGGGAGGGCCAAGAATTTCCCTGGATATTATATTAAGCGCTTCCAAGGATACTTGGATTCTGTCGGCGGCAG
>PBWI01000026.1 GCA_002728195.1 Chloroflexota bacterium | reverse complement strand
AAGGATCCTGATTACAGATTTCAAACATCACAAGAATTAGCTACAAGTCTAAGGGCCCTTTTTGGAGGTAATACTCCGCAAGAAACAACCACTAATCAACCCGATGATTCACTTTCGCCTCCCCAATCTGGTCAAACGTATAATCCGCTCACAACACCAGTTGAGGTAATTCTAAAACCTTCAAGATGGTCTCGTATCGTCGCAGCAATGAGTCTCACAGCTGCTTTAATATTTCTGATTATCAACTCTGAGAAAGTCATCAACCAATTTAGGGACATTGATGAAATAATTCCTGGTCAAGGGGAGAAATCTGAGGAAACAAAGGAAGAAATAGTATTAAACCCGAGAGATGATTTACCACCCGTAATTCTTAGTCAGAACAATGACAAAATCCAGACACCTTCTAAACCGGTGGCTCAGAAACCCCAAACAAAGCCAACCGAAGCGATAGAGGATGTAAGGCCACTAGAAACCTACAGTTTTGAAATGAACGAAATTGAAGATCTGGAATACTTAATAGAATTTCCTTGGGTTGACGAAGGCGGTCTTACTAATGTTTCAAAACTTACAATATACGAAAACGACTTAGGAGATTCACCTTCAATAACAGTAAACGAACTTCCAAATGAGTCCATTGAAGATGCCCCGTCAGGATATCTAATATTAAGGTCTGTCAGATTTGATATAGATGCTGAAATTGATGAAAATTTGTTTACGACACTAGAATTTGACGTAAACAAAGAATGGTTAGAATCCGAATCGATCGATATGGGAAGGATACGGCTCCTAGCCACAGATGGAGAGGAATGGTACGAACTAGAGACAACTTACATAGGTGTCTCATCAGACCCCTCTGGACAGTATTACGAAAGGTTTGAATCAGAAACTGAGGACCTTTCAACATACCTTATCGCGATAGCTGATTAATACAACTCGTCAGCAAACTTTCTGATTGTTGGCTATATTTGAATTGCACTAATTAACTATCTTTGCAAACATACCGGTGTTATTAATCCACGAGCGATTTTCAAAAGGTATTTATGCCTTACTGTGATAGTAATGGCTATAACATTTATTACGAAATTGAAGGGCAAGGATCACCCCTTTTACTTCATCATGGCCTCACTATGTCCATTGATGATTGGAGAGATATAGGTTATGTAAAAGCACTGGAACAAGATTACAAATTAATCCTGATGAGTCCTTTGGGGCATGGACTAAGCGACAAGCCACATCATTCCTGTGCATATACCTCACATCGGCGGGTTTCAGACATAGTTGCAGTTCTTGACCAATTGAACATCGAAAAAACTCAAATGCTGGGCTACTCATTAGGTGGGCGTGCCGCCTTGGAAATGATGGTTTATGCGCCTGACAGAATAGTTTCCGCGGCAGTTGGTGGTAGCGGGCCTGCACAAAGGAACCCTTCAAGATACTCTCCCATGAAAGGTATTTTGGAGAAAGGAATAGATGCCTGGATTGATATGGTAAAGCGTACACACTGGCCAGTCACAGACAAATGGGAGGCACGTGCCCGTAACAATGACCTTGAAGCACTGTTCACATTACTGGAAACTCCCATGGAATCCCTGGATGAATTAAACAGCAAAAGCATTCCCTGTCTTTTTTATATTGGGGATAAAGACTTCAACTATGACCTTGTATCAGGACACGTCGAACACCTCCAAAATTCAGAAAAGCTAATTCTGGAAGGGTTCGACCATGTCGACGGGTTTTTACAGATTGAAACTGTTATCGGACCTATAAAAAACTTTCTTAAGAGAACCTGTTAATCAAGTAACGGGTCATATATTACGGTCACCAGGGATTATATTTCTAAATCACTGTGTAGAATGGAAAACGGTACCCTCGCACTGTCCTCTGTAATATCAGCCATCCTTTTAGCACGGGCCGAGCTAGCACCTGACCTTACCCAATCATAGCCTTCCTCAGCGGCAGCAGCATTTTCATAGGGGGTGGAAATGGTTACCAACCCAATTCTCCCAGTTGTCGCTTCTGTGAAAGCAGGTTTAGTTCTTCCGGACGGAATCTCATCTATGAAGCTTTCAACTATAGATATCAATTCATCCAAATGACCCCGCTTGGCTCGTATAAAATTTCTTACTAGAACCTTAGGGGAATTAGAACCAGCATATTCAGCATTCTTGTGAACCTTCACAAGTCTCATCCTGAGTGAAGTGCATTTCGCATTCAACTCCTGAAGCTGCTCCTGCCTATTGGGCATTTGCTCCTGTATGGCTTCAAAATAACTATCTACTCCCGTGGCATCATCCAAAAGGCGGCTTATAACTCCTATTGGTCCACCTGGGGTTGGCGCGGCCATTGTCGCTGTGACTATTGCCGGAGCCGAGAAATCCAAACTTTTGGCTTCATCTACCATAAGTGCTGGAACACCTTCTCCCAGTTTAAAAGTTCTCACTAAATTCATAATGTACTTTGACATGTCTATCCCTTTAAATTCCAGATTATTCTTGTGTTTTAAGGTCTTCTCATAAACGCAACTCGAGTCACCCTTCTTTCTATCGAGTCACAAAGGTGATTCCAATTAATTACCCCTTTCCCTCGCATACCCGCCANAACCTCTCTCACATCAGCGGCCTTGGTAATATCATCTAAATGGGCGAATGGNCGNCTTAATATGATGGTAGCAAGACTTCCAACTGGTGCTGACACACCTACAGGAGCATCCAATTTATCGTGGTTTGATAAAACAACATCTAACAGTTCTGGTCCCATCCCAGTCTTCGCAGTAAGGATGATTCTTCCGAAGTATTTTGGGTCCTCTTTTGGCAAGTTATCCGGATTGATATTCGCAACTATTTCTCTAAGCACCCACCTAGTTGCACTTGCTGTAAGCTGATCAAGTTTGGTCACCGAATCCATTATGGGTAAGTTTCCTGCCACGATGGCGTCATCCAATGCCTCCACAGATGCTGCGTCTTCAAATGGTCGGTGCGTAGACACGACCGGAATAGTAGGGGCAACTGTGACCATTCCAGGAAAATCCACCCCTTTGTAAAAATCAACAGCTCCATTTATAAGTTCGGGTAAAGAACCAGGCTTAGGGGTCCTGAATCCGCTAAGAATATATTTCATTTTCTTTGTCCTCCATATAGATTTATGTTGGCAGATCATAAATAGATCCAATTAATTATTCAACTATGTCTATTCCATCNAATTTATAACATTCTTCTTTAAACTATTATTAAATATTTGTGCTATGTTAAGCGTGTATTAAAGGGATAAAACATGCCTATATGTGAAAATTGTGGTTTTAGCATAGACAGGGAAGTCAAGTTTTGCGTTAAATGTGGAAGCCCCTTTAACCAACAGGACTTACCAAATCAAGGCCCAGAGATATCTGAAGAGGAAAAAGAAGCCTCGTCAGAAACGAAAGCTTCTCCCAAAAAATGCCCACATTGTGGCCAGGATAACCCTCAGGAAAACAACTTCTGTAACAACTGTGGTAGGGCTATCAGTCCACTAGAAGTCACTCACGATTCCGAAGCCACCGTCAGTAATGATGACCTACAAGAAACTCTATTGGAATTAAAACATATTGAGTTTTCTCTTTCACAAGTGACGAATCTTGATGACTCTTTATCTCAACAATTCACTTCAAGTTTAGAGTTAAGAAAAGTAACCTTGCTTGAAAATCTAAGAAAGATTATCGACTCCCAAGTTCCCGAAGACTCAAACTCTTCCTTGCAATATTTTTTCGAGCAGGTCCTAGCTATATCAGAAGAGCAAGGTTCAACAGCATCTGAGTCAGAACTGTATTCAATTGCAATCTCACTTGGAATGAAAACACCAAAAGATGAGTTAAGCAGCCGACCACAGAGCTCCACTACCTTGGATACTCCAAGCAATTCCGCCTCAATAAACGACACTCCCATTGATTCTGAAGAAATACTCCTAGCCACTGACTTGGTTTCAGAAAATCAAACTATGGAAGAAATTTCCCCCAGCAGGCGAAAATCCTACTTTGACTGGTCGGGCCTCTGGAGGACACTATATTCTGAAAATGCAATGTCTTCCTTTCTAGGTTTTGGAATCCTATTAATTACGATCAGTTCCTTGGTATTGTTGGTTAATTATTGGTCAAATGAGGATATGAGATTAGTCCTTATGGGCATTGCCTTCGCTCAAATGGCAGCTTTTATAGGGGTAGGACACCTCGTAAAAGAACAAATAGGTCTGCATTTTTCAGGATTGGCTCTCATAACAATAGGATCGGTATGGAGTCTTTTCGCGGCTGGCATCATTGCATACCTTCTGTTTGACCCGATCAGTACAGAACCGAAAATTCCCGGAGTAGGACTGGAAATAAACCTCAGTCCTGTTGCATGGTTAGTTGTATCCGGTATTGGGACACCCGTCTGGGGGATTTTGGCGTATAAATATCGTGGTTATGTCTTAACCCACGGGTTCATAGCACTCGGTGGTATAACAATTTTTCTAGCTGTGGCCTCTTTCGGGCAAAATTGGCAGATATGGAAATGGGCTATCAGCCCTCTTTCCGCCTATGCTTTAGCTCTCCTTTATTTAAGGTCATACCTAGATAAATCTGGCGGGAGGAGTTTAAGGCATCCACTTGTATGGTCTTCCTTTTTCATAGGGTTATTACCGCTTATTATTTTAGGAATTTCATATTGGGAAAATCCTAACCAAAATAATGGCCCCCTAGCTCTGTGCTTTTTGGTGACTGCACTATCATCATTAGATGCAGTTCGGCACACCGCACTTCGTTGGTTAGAACACTTTTCAGCGCTATTATTCCCTCTAGCAATCGTCCTGGCCGTTACGGAATACGATATTAAGGCTGAAACTTATCTTCCTTTGATTTTGGTATCGATCTCATTATTGTACGTTCTAGCGGGAGACAGAATTAGATTGAGCCCACCTACCCTTGTAGAAGAAAACTGGCCAATCTTAAAGCCGTGGTTTGGAATATCCATCCTGCTAATCCTCTCAGTCACGTTGATAGATTCAGCGCCCATGTGGAGTAAGACTACAAGCATGATGGTTGCTACCACATTAACGGCGGTATTAGCCCAAATGTGGAAAAAATCACCATTCCAATGGTTACCAATAATCCCTCTTACCCTAACCATGGTATATGCCCTCAATCTAATACCAGATCAAATTTCAGATCTGATTTCCTTAGAAAGACTCTGCTCGCCTAATCATGAAGCTTCCGTATCGGATTGTTTGGGAATCCCCCTTAGGCCTGCTCTGATGTCTTTCTTCGCTGTAATATCCTTGATTTTCATATGGTTTGCCAAAACTAGGGTGGTTTTCTCTTACCCATTAACACTGTGGTCTTTAGCCTTCATTTTCATTTCAGCNTGGTGGGGTCTTGTCTACTCTAGCCCAGGTATCAGCATAGACTTTGTATCTCCAGCGTTCATATTGGTCGCGGTCCCAGTGATCTGTTCACTGTCAATAATTTTTATTCTGACCTCGGCCCCTTGGTTCCTAGAAATGTGGAACTCTGCNAAAGCGCAGGTAAATAACTACCTAATCACTCAACTATTTAAAACTGAATTTTGCACAAATTGCGATGAGGACCTGGAAAAAAGTAGCACTGCTGCACCTACAGATGAATATATATATTGCACAAATTGCGGGCATAGGAACCAATTGGTTAAACAAAACGATCATGAAGGTTGGGAACAGGCATTTGTAAATTCTGCATTATCAATCGAATTTCTCAAAAATGCTTCACTATTCTTAATGCTAATAGTCATTCCCCTCTGGTCTGTTGCGATACTGGGGTATATTGTCCAGCTTCCACAAATATTCCCCGCCTACGCGACTACAGTGTGGTGGGCCTTCACAATGATATATACAGTTGGACTTGCCAGGTATCGAAAACCCATCTGGCTATACTCAGGAACTATCACAATACATATAGGTCTTATTACATTAATTAACCTGCCCACATTGGGACTAGATATCAACCAAATCGGCTTGATCATTTCGGTCTCATCCATTTTGTACTTGGGAATCATAGGTATTTGCTACAAATACCAAGAATGGACCCTCGATTATCCACTAAAAGCCAAGCAATATATATTTTTGCCCTTGCTAGTAGGTGCAACAATAGAAGGAATAATTGGACTAATACTCGCCGGATGGGGTGACTGGGGTAACTGGGAAGGGCTCACGGTAACAATTATTTACATTGCACTATCCGTAGCTGCTGCTCAAATTTCAAGATATCGATTCGCACCTTATGCCACTATGGGATTAATTCTAATTCTTAACATTTTCGTCGTCGGGCTAATCGGAGGAAGTTGGCCTACCAGAGCAATAGGCTGGGCGTTACAAGGCTTGGTATTTTGGTGGGTCTCCAAAGGGATCCTATTCGTCTCAAAGAATGGATTTAGATATGACCTGAGTTTATGGGTAAATCCATTGGAAAATTCATCAACTAGAACAGCTATATTTGCTGGAGCATTTGCATTTATAACATTGGCGGCAAAAATCATTGGAATCGGCACATTCAACCCAGACCTTATTGTCCCAACCTCAGTGATTGCGATATTAGGACTTTTATACCTAGGAAAAGCCATTACAGAAAAGAATGTATTATCAGGTTATTTGGCGGCTGCAGCTCTTCTTTTTAGCTGGTACGTTCAATTAATAGAACGAGATTTGTCAGAGATTCAAATCCAGCTTTATACAATCCCTGCCGGAATATATTTATTGGCCCTTGGGTACTTGGAAAACCGTAGGAAAACCCTAGACCCCAAATTGGCCATCGCTTCCAACATACTCGGAGTCATAATCTTGAGCGGATCAGCGTTTGTTCAATCCGTGATCGCCTCTAATGGAATGGAGCTCGTTTTTGTACTCCTAGGTGGATTTGAAGCGATGACACTGACGGTTTGGGGGATTTTCTCTAAATCTAAGATTTCTTTTGCAGGAGGAATCCTAACATTTGCAATTAACATCATTTATCAAGCTACTTCACTACTTTCAGGAACTAATGGAGCCATCATCGGGATCATATTAGGATTATTCATTATCGCCTTAGTCATAATAATCGAACGGACTAAAAGCCATCTTGTATTAAAGGGTGAAAAGTTCAAAGACTACATAAATGATTGGAATTGGTAAAATTGACACTAAAACCAACCCACTATAAAGTCGACCAAAATCGGCAATTTTCAGCGAATTGGAGTATGTATGAAAGTTACAGGTGTTAAAACTTATGTAATCGAAAATGAACCAGGAGTANGATCCGGAGGTGGTGGAAACACTGAAGAATGGTACATAGGCGGTAAATATTTTCTTATACTAGAGTTATCTACAGATGAAGGGATTGTAGGTATCGGTGAAAAACTTACTGGCAGTTCTTTTACTGGAAAAATGACATGGGAGTCATTTAAATCACAAATACAGTTGGTCCACGAAACAGTCGAAGCTTTTGTCATAGGCCAAGACCCATTCAACGTAGAAAAAATATACTACGACATGTATGCGGGAAGGCATGATTACCGATTACCAAGCCTGCACTTCGGAATGGTTATTTCCGGAATTGAGATGGCACTATGGGACATTGTTGGNAAAGCTAATAATCAACCTATTTACAATATGCTGGGTGGTAAATGTTGGGATAAGTTGAGGGCTTATGCTTATATGCCTCCTATTCCNGACGGAAAAGCTGAAAATGCTGGNGCAATAGCAGAACAATTACTTGAAGAAGGTAATACAGCGTGCAAGTTCGATCCGTTTCGTCCNATAACCGGCGTCCCTAGGGATATAACCTTACCGGAAATCACCTACACAGAAAACATCTTCAAAAGCATAAGAAATGCTGTAGGCAACGAACTTGAAGTGGGGTTAGGTACACATGGTCAATTGACCACTTATAGTGCAATACGGGTTGCAAAAGCTATAGAGCCTTACCAACCGTTTTGGTTTGAAGAGCCCGTTTCGCCCGAAAACATAGATGAAATGGCCCGAGTAGCAGCTCATACNAGCATTCCAATTGCCACTGGGGAGAGANTNGCTACNATNTTCCANTTNTCNGANTTATTNAGAAANCAAGCNGCNCAGATTATTCAAATTGATATTGGTCAAGCNGGNGGNATATTAGTAGGNAANAAAGTTGCTGCNNTGGCGGAAGCNAGCTATGCCGTAATTGCNCCNCACATGTATTGTGGNCCAGTNGCCGCTGCTGCAGCCATACAAGTAGCCACATGCTCCCCAAACTTCATGATAGCAGAGGCAAACCAAGGATCTTTACATAAAAAGATATTCAAGGATCCAATAGTTTTTGAGAACGGTCATATAGAAATCCCAACCGGGCCGGGCCTGGGGGTCGAGTTTGATCCAAAAGTTTTAGAGAAACATATAGTAAGTTAATTCATAGCTGGGGAATAATAAGCAAGAATTTCAATTTATTCCCCAGCTATGCCCATAACACTAAAGTCTTTTTGAGTAATAAATTCGGCCCAAACCAACTCTTGGAACTGGTCCAATGAGTTCCCGAAATTTAGGNAACCTATGACTCCCTGCAATTTCCTTTTTCAACTCTTCCAAAGTGGGTAGGTCTTCAAGAAAATGGGAAATCCTTATCTGCGTAGCCTCACCGCTCATATTCCTACTGAGAATCGTTCCCACCTTANGACTCGTGTCTTCAGCCCATTCACAAAGTAGATCTTCCAATTCAGGACCTTTGCCAGTGGCCGGAGTAATAAAAGTCCTTTGGATATACTTGGCCTCAAAATTTTCAAACCTACTTTGTTGAGGTGGGTTAATCATTTGAGAAATCGACACATTCGACGAAGAACACAGGGCACCGAGATTACCCAACCTCTCAATATTGCTCTCATCTCCCCAAAGCNACTCAAAAAATTCTTGAACATCTTGTATTGTTGGGAAGCCAGCTACTGTTCCAATTACACCCATGCTTGTTTGTGCGGGACTCGGATGTGAGATAGTTGTTGTAATGTTACCTGGCTTACCTGTTCTTTCTAACGATTCTTTTGCTCCTTTCACGACATTCAAATATTGGTCTGGACGGGGGGTTCTCCAAGTGTTTATAAAATACGGCATAAATTGCTCCTTTTAAATTGCGCGTTTTCTCGCAAGCCTCGTTTGATAATGAATGAGATAATAACTTAATTAAGATAAAAACGAGAATTTAATACTGTATTGGGCTGCTTTTGAAAACGTCTTCTACCTATATCATTCTAGGCTGACGTATTGATGATTGATGCCTTTAGTATCCAGTTCCACAACCCTAATACCTGAGGGATCATCATCCAGCGGGTAACCCACNGGGCCTGAAGAAATATATTCAATCCCGTTAAGGCTTCGNTAATTATTCCTNTGAAGGTGGCCCGAGAAAACAGCAGATACCCGGTATTGATNCAATAAATCTANAATTCGCTGTCTCCTTTCAAAAGGGATAACAAAATAATTATCAGCCTCATTTGCNGTTTCGAGAAAAAGAGGATGGTGCATAAATATTATCTTGTGAANCGAACCGCTATCTGAGGCTTTAACAAGTTCCTTTTCCAAAAACTCCATCANAGACTCCCATTCCGTTGGTACATCTGTAGGATCTGAGCAAACGGAACTGTTAATAGCTATAAAGTAACAATTATCTTTTTGAAATGAATAATTATCCGGTCCGAACAATTTTCTATACGATTCTAATGATAACGGAGTAGGGGAATTCCCAACATCGTGATTTCCTGCCACCCAATAAATTGGGATACCTTTATCTAATTGGTCGCTTATTCTGAACAACTCTGCTCGCTGCTCCAAGGAGTCAGATTCGTTAACCATATCTCCGCACATGACAACAAAATCAGGTTTGTGCTCATTCGCATACTCAATAGCCCTGGTGAAGAGCTTTATTTCAGGATCAAAATGATCAAATGCCTTCTCAACATATCTCAGATTCAATCCTTCTCTAGACCTGGCTTTCGCCTCCTCTTCAGTTAGTTGACTTATAGAAGCAAACATCCCAAATTGAGGATCAGCCATTTGTATAAATTTTACTGACATTAACCTGCCCTTGATTTAATTAGTCCAATATTGAAGATGCCAACTGTTCCAATGCTCTAGCTTCAATGGGAGGATTAAACAATCCACTCCTCACATCCCTAAAATACCTTTCAAGAGGCCTTGATTTCTCTAGCCCTACTCCGCCAACTACCTTTATAGCTAAATCAGTGATTTCGATCGCCGCATCAATTGATGAGGTTTTCACAACCCCAATTTCAGTTAAAATATCTTCACGTTGCTCAGGGTAATTTTCCCAATCTTCAGCAAATGAAAATAGGTTCCTTTTAGCTTTAATAAGCTTCGATTCCAGACGACCAATCTGTTCTCGGACATACGGTATTTTAGAAATAGTCCCCGTCGCACCTGTAGGTTTTCTATCTTTTGCGAATTCTAACGCATAATTCCTAGCGGCATTGGCTACACCCAGATTTGCAGCACTAGTCATAAGGGGAAACCATGCCGCCCCACCAATTGGATCTTTAATCGGGTGATTCGGATTAGATCTAAACAAAAAGTCTGCATCTTTTACTTTTACCTTTTTGAAAATAATGTCATGTGACCCTGTAGAGCGCATCGACATGGAATCCCACGTCTCTTCTATAGAAATTCCATCCGCAGACATATTCTGTAAAACTCTTGCAGTATCTCCACTTCCATCCTCCACCGCTGCAAAAGTTATCGCATAGGTCAATTCTGGGGCCAATGTGGACCAGGTTTTGCGGCCGTCTAAGTACCATTCTCCATTTTTATCGGGCACCAATTCAGTAGAAGGCCTACCTCCTCCTTGAGGTGACCCTAAGTCTGGTTCTGAGGCGATGTTGTTAAGCAAAACACCTTTAGAAACAATTTCCTGAAAAACTTTTTGCCTTATTTGATCCGGCCATCGCTCAGCTATTGCCTCAGTCCCAATAACCATATGATGCATTCCCACAGATAATGCCGTAGAACCATCTCCTGTACCAATCTCAAATTGAGCCAAAACAATATCAGTCAACCCGTATCCTGGCCCTCCATATTTTTCTGGCACAGCTGATGCCAAATATCCTATATCCCGCATAAAATCAAAATGCTCATGGGGGAAGGACCCATCACGGTCATGTTTGGAAGATGTTGAAGATATGTGCCTGGCTATTTTTTGCGCTTTTTTAAAAAGTGATTCCTGCTTTTCAGTCTTGGGCCACATTACTAATTACTACCCAAAATAGTCTTGGCAATTTGTTCCAATTCTTCAAAAATATCTTGAGGAGTTACAGAGCTCACGCCCACCAAAACCCTGTTCACTCCAGCATCTGCAAAACGGGATATTAACTGTTTATCCGCAGGAATACTATGCATGGTTATTTGAATAGTTTCGGGGTCCCTTCCTTCTGCATCACAAAGTTCCAAAAGCTTCTGTTTGGACTGAACAATCTCCTCTGGTGAAAGGCGGATGGGAAGCCAACCATCTCCCCATTTAACGACTCGTTTTAATACGTTTTTTGCATTTCCCCCGAGCAATACTGGAGGATGGGGAGTCTGTGCCGGCTTTGGATTGCAGATTATGGGAGGAAAATCCACATATTTCCCGTGATACTCCGCTTGTTCTTTGGTCCAAATTTCCTTCATCGCTAAGACATATTCTCTAGCCTGAGTCCATCGATGATCAAAATCAGCACCCATTATCTCTGCTTCTTCCCTAAACCAACCAGTTCCAATGCCATAAAGGAAACGGCCACCAGAATAGAAATCCAAGGTAGCTATCAATTTAGCCAGGTCCAAAGGATTGTGTTCGGTAATTAAATTGACAGCAGTCCCAAGACCAAGATGTGTTGTGACTGCAGAAGCCCTTGACAGGGCAATCAACGGATTAACACCAAGATACATTTGTTGCGGAATAGATCCATCTGAACTACCCGCATAAATGGAATTATGATTTACAGGCATAACAGGATGCTCAGGTAACCATACCGAATCAAACCCTAAGGATTCGATCTTTTCTGCTATAACTCCAAAATCTCCCATTGAAGCTGTCGCACTCATACTTATGCCAATTTTCATGCAGTCTCCTGTCAAAGCTAACCCATGGTAATACAAGTTTGTATATAGTAAAGGAAATCTCGAGAACTGATACAGTAAATATTGGCATTAGAGCACCAATAAAACCCAAAATCCGGGAGATAAATAATGAACGAAAAACAAGAAGATCGAGTGCAATGGGTCTATTCTTCACGCAACAATTCAGAATTGTCCGAGAGATATGACATATGGGCCAAAGATTATGACGAAGATTTATCTGAGGTTTTCGGTTGGATCGCTCCAAGGATTGCATCTGACTACTTAGCCAAATATGTCAGCCCCGACTCAAATGTTTTAGACGCAGGGGCAGGAACCGGACTAGTAGGTTTGGCTCTAGCAGAACACGGTTTCCAAAACCTAACCGCAATGGACCTTTCAGCAGGTATGCTCAGGGAAGCCCGTAACAAAAACGTATACCAAAGTTTTGACCAAATGACACTTGGAGAAGAGTTGGATTATGAGACGAACAACTTTGACGCTGTGATCACTGTTGGTGTAATGACACTGGGACACGCAGGTCCTGAATCTTTCAACGAATTAATAAGAATCACAAAGCCTCAAGGATATGTCGTTTTTACCATAAGAACAGATGTATACCTGGAAAATGGCTTTAAAGAAAAACAAGATGATATGGAATCAAACGGATTGTGGGAAATTGTGGAAATAAGTGATGAATTCCACCCATTGCCTGCTGGGGAGCCTGAAGTATTACACCAAGTCTGGGTTTACAGAGTGTTGTCTTAACAAAAATTTCTACTTGCTATCTCTAGATTGACTAGTAACGAAGTTAATCCATCTTTGAAAAAATGTATTCCTGTGCATACGCCATTTGTTTAGAGGTTTATCGAAATCAAAATTTTCAATATCAGGCACATTAGGATTTGATTGGTCTCGTATAGCCTCTAGTGCCAAGCGTCCTTTATTGTATTCTGGGTGGCCTATATGCATTAACTGCTTGTGGTCTGGAGTTTCCAGTATTGTGTAACCAGATTC
>PBWI01000025.1 GCA_002728195.1 Chloroflexota bacterium | reverse complement strand
GGCCGCGATCGCCGTTTCTAATAAACTCAATGTAAGTTTACCCATCGCAAATGCTGTGCATAGCATCCTATTCGATAAGATGTCGGTCGAAAATGCAGTTGCTTCCCTCATGGGGAGAACATTAACTTCGGAAAATTAGGTTAAATAATTGCATATTGTACGTTTATGCGGAGTATTTCTTATATGAAGCGAAAGATTTCGTAATGGGAATTTTTTCTCAACTCACATATGATCAAATTCGTATAAAACGGCGACTGCCGCAACAATACCAGCGGTTTCAGCTCTTAAAATTCTTCCACCTAAAGAAACTGAAATGGCACCATGCTCCACCGCATTTAATACTTCTTGTGATGTAAATCCTCCTGCTGGGCCAATGACTATATCAACACTCGATCCTTTCATTGACTGATTCTCATGTAAGTTAGACAAAATATCTCTAATACTTTCCTTTTTTTCATCCTCCCAAGGAATCAAAGCAACTGGGCCAAGATTCATAATCAAGTCAGAAAAATCAACTGTTCGGGAAAGTTGTGGAATAAATGATCTGCCACTCTGTTCAGAGGCTTCTTTAATTATTCGTTTCCAGCGAATTATTTTAGAATCACCTGGGTCAGAAAATTCCGTTCGTTCACATGTGAAAGGGACAAATTTTGAAATCCCAACCTCAACCCCCTTTTGCAATGCATATTCATAACGTTCAGGTCTTAGCAGAGCTTGATAAAGAGTTATGAAAATCTCTGGTTCCTCAAGACTATTAATAGTTGAAATAACAGAACCTATACTAGCTTTAGTATCCACTACTTCCAATAAAACCCTGTAATCGACCCCATCTTCGCTGAATACGACAACCTCATCCCCTTTCCTTAAACGCAATACCCTTTTAATTTGCAATGAGGTGTCGCTAGGAAAANATACAGCATTATTTTTTACTGCCGATGAATCTAAATAAAACCTGTGCATAAAGCCTCAATATGTCACATAACCTATACTTCTGTAGGTATTTTTTTAGTGGCCAACACAGCAGTCCAATCACCATCAACAAAAACTTCATCAAACCCTACACCGTGTGTTAAATAGCATTCTTCAACATCATCCAAAGAACTTTTCAAAATACCCGATAACACTAATCTACCACCATCCACCAAGGATCCAACGATATGTCCTGATAAATCCATAATGATTTTAGCAGCAATGTTTGCAACAGCTATGTCATATGTTGACTCCGCCACTTCAATTTCGGGAAAAGATCCGTTCAATACAGTTACCTTCGATGAGATATCATTAAGTTTGCAATTTTCCAAGGCGATACCAACTGAACGTTCCTCAATCTCAACACCTAGAACCTCCTGAGCCCCCAACTTTATAGCTGATATAGCCAGAATTCCCGAACCACATCCAACATCGATAATCTTCTCGCCACCACTTATTAAGGTTTCTAATATTTCCATACACATCCTGGTAGTAGGGTGATGACCTGTACCAAATGCCATTCCTGGGTCCAATCTTATAATCACATCGTCCCTCGAAACCTTATGAGATCTCCAAGTGGGACAAATAACCAAGTTAGATCCCACTCTAATAGGGTGAAAATACTCTTTCCAATTAGATTCCCAATCTTCCTCTTCGACTTCTCGTTCTTTTATCTCAGATATTTGAGCAAAATGTGCCACCAACTTCACAGCAACATCTATGTTTGATCTNCGTTCCCTAGCTGATTCATCCAAAGGAACGAAAGTGATAACCCTAACCATTTCTGGGACAGGAGGGAATTCCCCTTCGTCAGGGTTGAATTCCGCAGGACTCTCTATCGCCACTCCTCCTTCACCATACCTGTAGAAAATATGCGTCATTGGCTCCACATATTCGGGAGGGGTTTCAACGCTAATCTCAAGCCATTTCAATTCGTAAATGCACTTTTGAACTTATCGAATATACCTTTATCTTCCTCATCATCAAAAACATCTGGCAACGACTTACCAAGCTCAGTCATTAGTTCTTCTTGTCTCGCATCCATTTTTTTGGGTATTCTCACATCGATTAATACCAATAAATCGCCTCTTCTATCGCCTCTAAGCTGAGCTACTCCCCTCCCCCGTACTCTAAAAATTCTGCCAGTTTGTGTTCCTGGAGGAATTTCAATTTCGTGAGCTCCATCTAAAGTAGGCACTTCAAGTTTTGTGCCCAAAGAGGCTTGAGCTATATTGATGGCTAACCTGTATTTAATATTTATTCCATCCCTCACAAAATAATCGTGNTCATTTATCTTGAAAGCAACGTATAAATCCCCCGGAGGGCCTCCATTAATTCCGTGCTCACCCTCTCCCGTTAATCTAACCTGGGTATCCTCTTCTATACCTGCTGGAATAGTAATTGCAAGTTTTCTGTTTTTCCTTTCTCTACCTTGACCATTGCAGGACGAACAAGGATTCGAAATAAGCTTCCCTGAACCTTTACAGTTACTACAATCACCAACNTGAACAAATTGACCAAACACNCTTTGTTGNGCTTTTCTGACCTGTCCTGAACCTTGGCAAGTGCCACAAGTAGCTATAGAGNTACCTGGCTCACTTTTGGANCCTCTACACCTGCTGCAAGATTCTGTCCGATTGATTTGAAATTCTTTTTCAGCTCCAAATATAGCTTCCTCAAACTCAACAGGCATGGTGTACTGCAGATCTGAACCTCTTCTTGCTGAACTTCTTGAGTTCGAAGATCTTCCAAACCCTGAACCCCCAAAAAAGGAGTCAAAAATATCGCCAAACCCTGACACATCGCCAAACCCTGAAAACCCACCATTTCCCCGAGAGGAGGATCCCACACCTGCATGTCCAAACCTGTCATACTGTGCCCTTTTTTCTTTGTCNGATAAAACTTGGTAGGCTTCGTTAATCTCCTTAAATTTATCTTCTGCTCCAGCTTCTTTATTTCTATCNGGATGGTATTTAAAAGCTAATTTTCTGAACGCTTTCTTTAATTCATCGTCACTTGAATTTCGTGGAACCCCAAGAACTTCGTAGTAATCTCTTTTGTGTGTCGTCATGAAATATATATATTTCCGAAAATTTCCATTCTTAAAATGAAAATTTCTCAGTACCTATTATGTCTAACTTATCAAGCCAATAAATTATAACCTAGCATTTTACTATGTTGGGAAACGAAATAGTTTTTATATTTTCCTATAGGAGGCATTCAAGGTGTTTTGCAATAACATAGCTATAGTCATCGGCCCAACTCCTCCTGGAACAGGTGTTATGGCTGANGCTTTTTGGGATACTTCTTCAAAAGCGATATCACCAGTCAACCGATACCCNCGTTCACGGGTTTTATCTTCNACACGATTTACGCCCACATCTATAGCCACAACACCATCAGAAACCATTTCATGGGTAACGAATTCCGGTATTCCAATAGCGGCGACCAACACATCAGCTGATTGAGTTATGGCTTCCAAGTTATTGGTCCTACTATGACAAAGTGTGACTGTCGCATCACCTCCTTGAGTCTTCAAAGAAAGCAAATTGGACAATGGTTTCCCAACTATATTACTTCTGCCAAGAATAACAACATGCTTGCCCTTCGGGTCATTATTAGATCTCATAAGCATCTCCTTTATTCCGAAAGGAGTAGCCGGTACGAATCTGGGGGATCCCATAGACAAAAGTCCAATATTTTTAGGGTGAAGACCATCAACATCCTTTTCTGGATCGATTGATGCAAGAATCTCATTCTCATCCAAATGATCGGGTAACGGTAATTGAACAAGTATTCCATGACAGTTATCATCGTGATTCAAAGTTACAATCCTCGACAATAACTCTTCCTTGCTTGTAGAACCAGGCAAATTGACTACAGTGCTACACATACCCGTCTCTATAGCCGAACGCCGTTTATTTCGTACATATACTTGAGAAGCCGGGTCATTTCCAACAAGTATCACAGTTAAGCCAGGCTTTATTGAATGTTCTCTAATTAAATCACTAACTGATTCTTTGATTTCAATTTTTATAGAATTAGAGATAGCTTTTCCGTCGATAAGTTTATATGTCATATATTTTGGCTTAATTGGTCACGAAATTAATGTATACACTATTATACCCATACAAAATAAAAGAACTTTCAATATCGTTCAGGAAATGTTAGCCATGCTTATCACAGGAACAGACATAATTGAAATAGCGCGTATAGAGAATGTGTTCCACAAATATGGTTCACGGTTTTTGAACCGAATTTATACTGAATGTGAACAAGAATACTGCAAAGGAAGGCCACCCCAATTAGCTTCAAGATTCGCCGCGAAAGAGGCTGTCATGAAAGCACTTGGGACTGGTGTAAGAGGTGTTGGTTGGAAAGATATCGAGATAAAAAGGGAAAGAGGCGGACCACCATATATTCAGCTTCACGGTAGAGCCCAAGCAAGGGCCTACAAAATGGACCTATCGGATATCTCTATTTCTCTATCTCATTCAAATGATTTCGCCGTCGCTACAGTGGTTGGTGAGGCTTCTGGCGGAAACCGAGTGCCACGTTAGATAACAGTTGTATTACTTCAAATCAATATAACATTCTATCTATTTTGGTCTCTCATATACTGAACCAAGTGCCATCTCTGCTCTTCCGTTAGTAAATACCCAAATTGAGGCATAATGGCTGTCGATTCTTTTCCTCTCGAGGCCGCTGCTAGCCCTGGCCTACCTCCCCAAGTTATGTATCCAAAAATTTCTCCATCGCTTAAGGAAGTCACTCTTTCTGACACCAAGTTTACTGGAACAGCACCGTCATATACTTTACTTCCATCTCCTCGCGCACTACTCAATGTGGTTATTGGGCCATCTCCCAACATGTTCTGCCCATGACACACCTGGCAATTTACTTCATATACTCTTGCAGCTTCTAAAGCGTCATATGAAGCGGAGTGAGCTTGGCCATTCATCATTTTAAGGTTCTCAATATCAAATACTTTGACTTCAGCTCCGGTGATGGGAACTGATCCTTCTGGAGGCAAAATTCTAGGCACTTCTTGAGAGCGATAAGCTGGGGAATAATGCATCTCTGAAAATACTTGTACTGCGTGCGAACCTGTCTTTGGAAATACAGGCAGGTCAAAGGTTATAGCACCACCAACTTTGACTTCTCCAGTTTTCGTGTTGTAACAACCAGAGCTGACAAAAAGTGTCACCGTAAGAACAGCCAGTATGAAGGCCATTCTAGAATATCTTATATTCAAAACATTGATAGACATGTGTGAATTCTCTTTAATTACTCCCAACCTCTGATGATTTCCCCATCTATCCCCGCCTTGTTTAAAGCAGTTTCTGCTGCATCTGTCCGAGTTTCGTCAGTTGTGACAGTGACCCCAATATGGCCTTCAGTAATTTTCTCACTATAAGCCCCCATGAATATTCTCGGTAGGCGCGACTCGAAAATAATCCCGATGATAGTAAATAGTATGGCACCAAGCATAGAGCCCTCATACATAATAATTGCCATAGCTGGAATAGATAATATTGGTTTACCTCCAGTTATCAACGGATATGCTAATTCCGTCCCAGCTGTAATCAGTAAAGCTATTGTAAATCCACAAATAGCTCCTATTAAAGGCCACCTATATAACTTGTGTTCTGGTTCTGCTTCCCCAAATGTACCTTCAGGGTAGGGAACTCCAGTGAGTATTTCATACTCTCCTTCTTCGAATCCGGCCTCCCTTAGATTGTCCAAGGCATCGGCGGCGGAATCCTCTTCAGTATATAGACCTAATACACTTCTTTTTGCCATAACAAATACTCTCTAAAACTGTCTTTAATGTTTCTTTTCATAATAATGGTGGGGAAGACCTTCACGAATTGTCGCAGGGACCACTCGCCTGCCCACCTTTATAAGACGGCGATTAACCATCCCTTCTTTAATATCAAATAGCGGAATCAAAGGTAGAACTTTTGCAAACAGCAACATTCCTAGACAAACGAAGGCAAAAGTTTCAACAACGATTAATATTTCTATGATTGACGGATGATAAGTACCCCAATCGAACGTCATATGAGTTCTTCTCACAAGTCCTGGAATCACAATCAGAAACCGTTCAAGCCACATGCCTATATTTACCAGTATAGTGGTCCAGAACATCAGCACTGCACTTCTTCTAACCCTTTTGAATAGCCATAAAGGAACCGGTATCACAAATGAAGTGATAACAAATATGGCAAATAAAGGTCCGTACGGCCATTGCAAAGCCTGCAATTCCCTTAAGGCAATATCCGGACTATCCAGTGTATACAAGGCATATACCCATTCTAAAAAGAAAAAGAAAAACCAGGTTGTGGCAACAATTATCAAAAGCCTAGCTATGGCGTCAAAATGGTCTGGCTTTATGTATTTATCCAAACCGTATAACCACACAGACAATGCCATCAACATTGCTACCGCCGAAACTCCCGAATGAATTGCTCCGATAATAAAATATGGAGCAAATATCGTGGAATGCCACCCTTCAACTCCGATCAACACTGCAAAGTCCCAAGAGACTATTGAATGAACCGAAACAAACACAGGCAGCACAAGAGCAGATAGCAAAATACCAGCTATAATCTGCAATTTCCATTGTCTTGGTGTTCCCAGGAACCCTAAGGCCAATTGAGCATAAATTTTCTTAACAATAGGCTTTTTAGCTCTGTCACGCAGTATTGCTAAATCCGGTATCAAACAAATGAACACAAACAATGAGCTTGCAATTAAGTATGTCCCTACAGCACTTGGATCCCACACGAAAGGTGACCTGACATTGGGCCATATACCACGACTGAAATCATAAGGGAAAATCCAATATAAAACACGCCACGGCCGCCCTACGTGCATTAGAGGTGTATGCAAGGCAGCTATCAAAGAGAACACAGTCATAACTTCGGCCGCTCTAGTAATTGGGCGACGCCACTCTGCCTGTGTCAATCTTAAAATGGCAGAAATCATGATTCCTGCATGACTAATACCAATCCAAAAAACGAAATTAGCAATGAAAAACCCCCACATTACAGGTCTGTTCAATCCTGTAACGCCAAGACCGTGGTAAACCATGTAGAAAAATGCGCACAGCCCTGTCACCACTACCAACCCTAAAAATGCCACAGCAGGCAACCACCATTTGGGTACAGTCAATACGTCCTTCAACAGATCTTCATTGATCTGTTTATGGCTTAGTTGTTCATGTTCCTGCATTTATATATTTCCATCTAATTTAAATTTTTTAATATAGGAATCATTGGTATATTTATCTGGATTTACCCATCACCATGACTTTGGTTCTGTGGAACTGGACTTCTGCTTTATATAACAACATTTCTTTTTGTTCCCATATATTAACCGCGGGTATCAATCTTGTGGCTAACATGAAAACTAGAATTGATCCACCTATAAAACCAACTATTACAAAAATATCAGCGATCTGAGGAGTAGGTATCTTTGTAGGAACCTCAGACATTTTCATATACATCATGTCTTCCATCATGCTGCTTTTACCCGCAACGTCCCAAGCGCCCACATATAGTCTTACCCTATCTAATAGAGTACCAATCAAAACAGATATTGCTAAGATTGGAGGTCCCCAAACACTCCGTCTGACCGGATTCCATATCATTGTGAACCAAGGCAATATAAAGACCAGAATAAATATTGTAATAAACAAATATAAATATGGGCCTTTAACTAATAACTCCAAGACTGCCTGCTCAGATGGCTTCTTCCCATACCAAAACACGTTAAAACTGGAAAACCAAAACCAAAACCAAAGAAGTGATAGAGCAAGCAATAATTTACCGAGTCCCCAGAACTGATCTAACCCAATATATTCTTTGTAGCCTCCAAATTGCCTAAGGAAAAACATGGTAAGCATCATGGTGGCCACACCAGCCTGCAAGGCGTTATGCGCATGTGTTATTGGGTATAAGGAATCAATCCAGCCAGGAACATGTACCATCAAAAACTCAACACTAATAAAAAAGTGCACAAAAACCAACATCATGAAATAAAACGCACCAACGACACCCATACGATGATACTGCCAATTCCATTGAGCTGATGTCCCTCTCCATCCGAGAGCTAACCTACCAGCCCATTTCTTCCTCCAACCCTCACCGTGATCTCTCAAAACTGCAAAATCTGGCAAACTAGACAACCATACCAAGGCTAGTCCTAAAAGAATCAACCCCAGTATTGCTAGCGTTGCCCATATGTGTGGAGAATAGGCGGGAACCCCTTCTTGTTGACCGTAGAACCAAAGGCTTCTTCTACCGTTTTCCAGTGATGGTAGCAACCATATCAATGGAATGTATAAAAGTAGGTTCAAACACCCTGCCAAAGCCCAGATCTCCGCTGCTCTCGATATTGGCCTTCTCCAGTGAGAATTTGCAATTCGGGGCGCTATGGCCACCATCGGCGCAGCAGAAGAGGTAGTCATAAGAAAAGCAAACACAGCAATATAGTAGCCCCACGCCCCTTTATCATCAAAACCTGCACCCAACCGCATCACAAATCCGACTATTCCAAGAACAAACATGATCCCAAATAAGGCGGCAAACTGCCAGAATCTATTCGACGTAACATTATGAATGCCTATAAAGCCATCAGACACGGCCTTCCTAGCTTCCACCGAATTATCTGTTTCTACGTAGGGTTCTACCACCCTACTCCCGGGATCAGTGACCATGAGTAACCTCAACAGATTGATCTACTTTTTTCAGGTAGACTACGTTAGTGTCTGTACCCATATTCTCCATTAGACGGTAACCTCGCCCACCTTCTTTCATTGCGTCTTCTTTGATCTGGGAAACCTTACTGTCAGGATCATTAAAATTCCCAAAGATAAGAGCATTTGTGGCACATGCATTTACACAGGCCGGATTAAGCCCTCTATCTCCATCCTCCAACACTTCATTATCCCTTTCTGATTCCCTAGTAGATCTTTGAATTCGTTGAACACAGAAGCTACACTTCTCCATTATCCCTCTGCTTCGAACGGTCACGTCAGGATTAAGTTGATTCTTCAAACTTTCCGGCCACTCAGGTTCCCAGAAATTAAAAAATCTGACATGGTACGGGCACCCATTGGCGCAGAATCTAGTGCCTATGCATCGGTTGTAGACCTGCACATTCATTCCCTCATTATTGTGATAAGTAGCATATACAGGGCATACCGGTTCACAAGGCGCATTACCGCAATGTTGACACATTACCGGAATAAAACGTGCCTTAACGTTTGGATACTCACCTTCCCAATACCTTTCAATTCTTATCCACTGAATGGCCCTACGCTGATTAAAGTGCTCTTCCAGATTAATGGGTATATTGTTTTCTGATTGGCAGGCAACCACACATCCTTGGCATCCAGTGCACCGATCAACATCAACAACCATTCCCCATTTATTAGAACCTGCCGTTACCATTAAATTTACTCCTATCTTTATTCCCGTAATTTCTGGTGAATTAATGATCTTCGCCAGAGGTTATCTCAATAATATGGTGATGCTCGTCCCTTGGGAATTCAGGAACTGTATTCTCAAATTTCGGAACCCGAATCCATTCATCAGTCATCGTAATGTTAGCCCTAGTAGCAGCCCATGCCAGCGACCCAGTATCAGAATCAACCTTAGGATCTAACACTGACAAAACATTGGCGCCTCTTCCTGCGGAATATCTTCCACCGTCTCTATGGCCTTGTCCTATAGGTATGCCTATAGTATCTGGAGGCACTGCCGGATTTGGCATTGCTAACGCTCTGATAACTCTACCATTAGAAGGTCGTATCTCTAGGACGTCACCTTCAGATATTCCCTTCTCCTCTGCGACTTTATGATTTATTTCAACCCAAGTTTGCCAAGTTGCAGTTGAAATTGCATCTGGCATGGCCTGAAGCCACGGCAACGATGCACCAGTTCCATCTCCCAAAGTGGAAATAAAAGGTTGGAGATAAAATTCTTGATTGGTTCCTCCAAATTCAGCCCTATCAACCCCATCAAGCCTCTTAACAGCAGGCTCTGCTCTCTCTTTGGCTTCCGTATCCCACCAGCCACCTCTTTGCAATACACCGTTCCAAAACCCTTCAAAACTACTTGAAACTACCTGCCCTCTCCTTAAATCATAAAGTTTCCTAGCGTCATTTCTGATAACTTCCTTAAAAGTATCAGCACTAAGCCCTAGATCTTGACCCATTACCTGAGCCACTGTCATAAGAATATCTGCAAATCCTTTGGTTCCAAGGTTACTTCCTCTGTTTTCAAAGAAAGGTCTAACCACAGGTTGCTGAAATCCAACCATCTCATAGCCTGGACCCGCAACCGGAATATCCGTTCCCCAATCTTCTAAGAAATGATGTTGAGGCAAAATTAAGTCAGCAATAGAAGTCGTATCGTCCATCATGCCAGCAAAACTCACGATTAGCGGAACATTATCCAATGCCGACTTCATATCTGCCGTATCAGTCATTCCGTAGTAGATATCAGCGTCTCGGACCATTAATACGCTAACGTTTCCAGCTTTCATTTCCTCCGACAGTCGATGAAACTCTGAAAAAGTATTAGTGGCCTTGGGGGCTGAAACTCCAGCTATTGGAGATTCAGGGTTTAATATAACCCCTCCCTTTTTACCGATGTTGGAAGCCACTCGATTGAGGGAATAAATTGCTTTCAGATTTTGATTACCGTTTGTGTGGGCACCAGCACTACCCCCCCCTAACGCGATAGGATGTTCACTATGTGAAAAATCTTCTGCTATTTTGTTGATCACATCGGCTGAAACACCAACCACATCAGCTACGTTAACCGGAGAGTAAGAATCAAGTATTCCATCAGAATCTAATTCTCCAAATACAGCATCAGAATGGTCTGCAGATAAAACCTGCATAATGCTCATAGCTAGGAGGCCTTCCGTCCCTGGGTTTACATGTACCCACTGGTCAGCATTGGCAGCTGTCATGGAAAACCGGGAATCCACATGAATAAGTTTGCCTCTATGTTCATGTCCTTGTCTAAATTCGCCATAACCACGCGCGTATCTAGTTGGAGAAACCCAGGAAGAAAGGAAATCGGCCCCAAAGGACAGAATTAAATCTGAATTATCAATATCAAACTCAGGGATAGAATCTGTGCCAAAAACTTCCTTCAAAGCATTTCTGAGCACATTATTCTCGACAGCTTCGTAGGATAAGTGGCGAGCTCCAGTAGCAGTAACAAATCTGTCAAGAACCAGTCCCGCATGTCCTCCAACTGGGTTACTCACAAAAACAGCTTTGTTGGCCTCATTGGAATCCTTCAATTCAGTCAACTGGGCACTGAGTCTTGCAACTGCATCTTCCCAACTTATTTCCCTATACTCACTGGAACCCCTAGGACCGGTTCTCACCAATGGAGCACTAATCCGATCCGGGTGATAAAGTCCTTGTAGCGATGCCTCAGAAAGTGCGCTGTGACCACCTAAATTAAGAGGGTAGTCTGGATTCCCTTCAACTTTCTTAGCCCTTCCTTCCATCACCCTCACTACAATCCCCTCAGAAACACCACCTTGCTGACTCGTAGTCGCGTACCAGTTATCCGTTCCTGAGACCAGATCTTCTGGCATTGCAGCTGGAGAATCTATTAGCAGCTCCTTTTCAGGCAATCCACATGCCTGAAACAAGACCGCAGCACCTGCTGATCCGCCCATCAGAGTTAAAAATTGTCTTCTAGTTAAAGCCATGGACTACCCTCTAATAGTGACATGTAGCACAGTCCGTTGGTGCATTATTTTGCTTATGACAGTTGACACAGTCCCCCATTTTGAGAGACCGATCTTGTTGAACCTTATCCATACTCGCTACGTCACCATGACAAGTAGCGCATACCTCTTGGGCTTGTATGCCCTCTTTCTCAGAGAAATATCTAATATGAGCTTCGTGCACAAAATGAACATGATCTGGAACCCTATGCACTCTAACCCAATGAATAGATCTACCATCCTCATAAAGACCCCGCATTTTCGCGATGCCCTCTAGCTCATCCCCTACAGCAGAGTGACAAGTCATACATAAACCTGCCGCCGGGACTGAGGCAGCTGCCTCTTTTTCAACGTTTCTATGGCAAAAAGTACAATCCATGCCCAGATCTGTAACATGGGTTTCATGAGGAAACTCAATTGGCTGGTCAGGTCCATCGTGTCCAAATATCACTGGACTTCCTAACCAAGCTGATATTACGAAAGTTAAAACGAGAACTATCCCAATGAATACGCCTAATAATACAACTCCTAAGACTCCCAGCTTAGCTAGCTGTGATCCAGTAGGTTTTTGAGGTTGAAAATCGCCAGGTATCAAATCAGAAATGTCCTAAATTAAATCCAGAAATCCGGATATATCGCTCTAATAGCTTCCAGACCACCAGTAAATGCTGTTATCACAAAATAAATAGCAGCCGCAAAAGAAATCAAGGCGACGACATATATCGGGGGCCTCAACTTAGAAACTGAAGCGGGCAAATGATGAGACTTAACTAAAGAGGGAATGGCATTGTGTCCAATCAACATGTTGGTAGCGAATATAATTATGAACAGAACAAAGAACTTCATGTTCTGCGTAAATATTTTAATATCTGCCCAGATGGCAGAATTTATATAATTCGGATCTATCTCCAATTGCCTGTTTCCACCTCATTATTTTTCGACAGGAGTAGCTTAATAACAACCTAGTCAATCGGGTGAAAATTATCACATTCAAATATTAAGGGTGTCAAGGGAAGTTAAAGCAAAGATCACCATAATTCAGGGAAGTCAAAAACCCTTTATCAGAAGTATGATTTCACTCGCTCATGAGATAACTACTACTTGAGACCAAAAATCTTCATGTTTGTAAGTCGAGACCCGATAACCTAAAATCCTGATCCTAAAATATTTTTAAGATTAACTGTACCCTGGCGTTAATGTCGAAGGTCATATACAGCAGTTCTCGAGGAACCAAATGGGAAGACTAGAAAATAAAGTTGCTTTAATCAGCGGAGGTAGCAGAGGAATGGGAGCCGCTGAAGCTAAAATGTTTGCTGAAGAAGGTGCTCATGTTGTCATCGCAGACATATTAGAAGATGAAGGTAGGAAGACGGCATCCAAAATAGCAGCATCAGGAGCAAGATGCTTGTTCACAACCCTTGATGTGTTGAAAGCTTCAGATTGGGAATCAGCCGTAGGCGTAGCAGTATCAGCCTTTGGAAGGCTAGATATTCTAGTAAACAATGCCGGCGTTACTTCAAGAATGATGCTATTGGAAACATCCGAGCCAGAATGGGACCGAGTCATGGACATTAACGGCAAAGGTACTTTCCTCGGAATAAAAACAGCCATCCCAGCAATGAAATATTCCGGAGGAGGTTCCATCGTGAATATTTCCTCTCAAATGGGCCTGGTAGGGGCTGATTATATTAGCCCTCAGTATCAGGCTTCAAAGGGAGCTGTTCGGCTACTGACCAAGTCAGTAGCCATCCAGTATGCAGCGGACAATATAAGATGTAACTCCATTCACCCCGCACCAATTGAAACTGACATGACAGCCGATATCAGAGAGGACGCAGATTCATTTCAGGACATGTTAAGAAGAATACCGATGGGAAGATATGGGAAGCCTGAAGAGGTTGCTTACGCTGTCTTGTATCTCGCTTCAGATGAATCTTCATTCGTCACAGGAAGCGAAGTTGTTGTTGACGGAGGGTGGACAGCCCAATAAAACCAAAATTCCACCGAGAGGGTAGTTATGAAAATAACCGACATTAACCATTACATAATTCATCCAGGGGTAGGGAAAAACCTATGTTTTGTAAAAATTGATACGGATGAGGGCATACATGGGTGGGGTGAATGCTACACACAGGCTGACCGTGACAAACAGGTTGTTTCGCATATAGACCAGTTGAAGAGATACCTAATCGGTAGAAATCCAATGCATATAAAGCATTTTCTTCAAATGTCTTTTGACGATTTTTCTGGAAGGCGAGGTGCAATGGATTTGTACTGCGCCATTAGTGGACTTGAGCAGGCTATGTGGGATATTTCAGGAAAAGTGTGTGATGTTCCAACATATATGCTACTTGGCGGTCCCTGTAGGGATAAAATTCGAGTTTATGCAAATGGATGGGGCGGCGGTAATTGGGATTCAAAGGAAATATCAGAAAAAGCCAAAAAGGTAGCTGATATGGGCTTCACCGCGATGAAATTTGACCCTATCCCTGGACCATGGCGGACTTTCGTTGACAAAAAAGTAGAGAAACAGGCTGTAGAAAATGTTCGCGCTGTTAGACAGGCAGTTGGTCCAGACATTGATATTTTAGTAGAAATGCATAGAAGACTTGCCCCAATGCATGCAGTGAAAATAGCGAGAGAAATTGAAGAATACAGTCCATTTTGGTTCGAAGAACCAGTTCTTGCCGAAAACGTGGATGCCCTTGCCTCAGCAAAAAAAGACATCAACATACCTGTGGTAACAGGAGAAGAGCTCTACACCAAATTTGAATTCCGAGATGTCTTTGAAAAACAAGCAGCAGACATAATTAATCCAGATGTATGTAACGTTGGAGGCATTTTAGAATTAAAAGAAATCGCGGCTATGGCAGAACCTTACTATGTTGTTGTCTCCCCGCATAATTACAATAGTACGACGTTGGGTCTTTCAGCCACGATTCAAGTATCAGCAGCTATACCTAATTTCCTTATCACAGAATATTTCGTGAATTTTGAGAAACTAGGCAAGGATATATCTACTAATCCATTCGAGGTTGAGGATGGTTACATTAAACTCCCATCTGAACCTGGTCTTGGGATGAGTTTGATAGAAGAAAAACTAGAGAAATACCCTTATAAACAATTTCCTGCCCGCAATCTGGCCCAATATTGGGACGAAGGGCCGTAATACCGACAGCAACTACCTTTGATATACGAAGCCAACTATTTCTTGACCGAGATTTTTCGGCATGCTAGCTTTTATTGGATGGTTTTATATGCATCATAAAACGACCTTAAACATACTAGGCAAATCAGACAACACCACCATAATTGAAAACATTAATTCATGGAATTATTTCAAGAACTCAATATAGAAAAAGAGCTTCAGGACTCATTTGTAACCGTCGGGGTTTTTGACGGAGTCCACTTAGGACATAAATATTTAATGAAAAGACTCATTGAGTCTGCAAGAAAGAACCGAAAATCTGCAGGAATCGTGACCTTTAAAAACCATCCTGCAACTGTTATAAATCCTAAATTTCAACCGAATTTTCTAACCAATTTAGAGACAAAGCTTGATCTATTGGAAGCCACAGGTGTCGATTTTGTAGCTGCTATTACATTTAATTCGGCTCTGGCAGAATTCTCAGCTAAAGATTTTCTAGGCCTACTAAAAAGCGAATTGGGCATGAAAGGATTGGTGGTTGGCCCTGATTTTCAAATGGGTAAAAACCGGGAGGCAGGGGTTGATCGGTTGTCCGCTTTGGGAGAAGAGATTGGGTTCACTTTAGAAATTATAGAGGTCCAAGAAAAATCGGGTACCCAAATTAGAAGTACCGTAGTGCGAAATTTGATATCTGTAGGAGACGTTAAAAAAGCCTCAACTATGCTTGGTAGGCCATACTCTCTTCAAGGTTGTGTCATTACCGGGATGAAGAGAGGTAGATTGTTGGGATTTCCAACAGCGAACTTAACCATTAACCAAGATATCTGCATCCCTGCAAACGGCATATACGCAACAGTAGCAACAGTGAAAGGTAGCAGGTACCCTGCTGCCACTAGTGTAGGAACAAATCCTACATTCGACGGAAAGGAACAAACCATTGAAACCTATATACTAGATTTTGGCGAAGACATTTATGGAGAAAAAATATCAATAGAGTTCTTCGATCGGCTAAGAGATGAGCTTTCGTTTGAGAATGTAGATGATCTACTAGTTCAGATGAATGTAGATGTTTCAGCTGTAAGAAAACTCGTAAAATCAGGTGAACTCCAATAAAACCGTTATAAAAACATCATTTGGTCCCATTACCTGTATGAAAATTAAACTAATGTAAAGGTATTAGAAATGCCTCTCACTGAAAAAGAAGACGTCCTTAATAGGGGAGTCGAAGAGATAATAGTAAGGTCTGAATTCCTCGACAGATTAAATTCTGGTCAAAAGATGCGGCTAAAAATGGGATTCGACCCCAGTGCTCCTGACATTCATGTCGGACATGCAGTTGGACTAAGAAAACTAAGACAGCTACAAGAAATGGGACATCAAGTCGTTCTGATAGTGGGGGATTGGACTGCCCAAATTGGAGATCCGAGCGGAAGGTCCGAAACAAGGAAAATGCTTGGGATCGAAGAGGTCCATGCCAACGCTCAAACTTATTTAGACCAATTCTTCAAAATTGTTGATAAAGACCGCACTGAAATTAGGTGGCAGAGCGAGTGGTTTGGTCCTTTTACACTTACAAATGTAATCGAGTTGACGAGTAAATTTACCGTAGCACAGATATTGGCTCGAGAAGATTTCGCAAAGAGATTTGGAGAAAACCAGCCCATATCTATTACGGAACTTCTATATCCGTTACTACAGGGATACGATTCTGTAGCAATAGAATCAGACGTTGAATTCGGAGGAACGGATCAAAAATTCAACTTACTGGTTGGCAGAGAACTACAGCAAATGCGAGGTATGAAACCACAACAGTGTTTCATAATGCCCCTGCTTCCAGGAACCGACGGGGTTCAAAAAATGAGTAAAAGCTTAGGGAACTACATAGGCATTGACGAACCTGCACAAGAAATTTTCGGCAAGGTTATGTCAATACCAGATTCTATGATTCTGCCATATTACGATTGGCTCACTGACACACCAACATTTGAAATAAAAGAAATTGAAAAATCTTTGAATAGTATGTCGGTTAACCCAATAGAATTGAAAAAGACCGTAGCCCACAAGTTGGTAAGTGATTTTCACGATTCAAAAGCTGCTGCACTAGCCCAGGAGTTTTTTGAAAAGACTGTACAGGGTGGCGAAATTCCAAATGACATACCCGAATATACTGTTCCCTCAGGAAAGGACGCTGTAAATTTGAGACTTAGCAACTTACTGGTTGACTCTGGACTTACCACCAGTACAGGAGAGGCCCGCCGGCTTATTGATCAAGGAGCAGTTAAAATCAACGACGTTGCTGTCACTAAAAATGAAAATGTAGCAGACCTAGACAAAGGAATTCTCAGAGCAGGGCGTAGAAGATACCTTAAACTCATTTAATATTTGGTTCAGCTCAATATTGTTTAAGTAACCATCCGGCTATGATAAAATTTTCGGGCTTGTTTTCATATGTAATATTGGCATCTAGAACTGATGCGGAGGAAGAAATTGGTTAATCTTAGAATTCCTGGCCCAATTCCCGTTAACGACGATATATTGGAGGCGATGGGAACCCCGATGATAAATCACAGGGGACCTGAATTTAAGGAAATTCTTTACAGAACCACCGATAGGTTAAAAACCGTCTTTTCCACGAAAAACGACGTTTACATAATCACAGGTTCAGGGACTTCCGCAATGGAAGCAGCTGTCGTAAACACTCTTTCTCCAGGAGACAAAGCTATAAATGCGACTGTTGGTGTTTTTGGAAATAGATTCGGAGTCATATCGGAGAGATACGGGATAGATCTGGTAAGCCTGGAATTTCCTTTTGGTTCAGATGTTGACCTTGATGTCCTTCGAAATTGCCTAAATGCAAATTCCGATGCAAAAGCGGTAATGGTCACACATAACGAAACTTCTACTGGTGTTGCGAATAACTTAGAAGCAATAGCCACTGTTGTTAAAAAAGAATACGACAAATTAATCTTAGTAGATGGAATAAGC
>PBWI01000004.1 GCA_002728195.1 Chloroflexota bacterium | reverse complement strand
ATTATTCTTGAAGTATTAGAAACTCCAAAACTATGTCCTGATTCAATGATTGTGGGTTTATCGGCAGTAGTTTTACCAGGTGAAGGTGTAGCTACAAAGACAGTGTTAGAACCAGATCCTCTCCATACTTTATTGTATGAAAAATATAAGATCCAAGTACCAGTTTTTAGCTGGCCACACCACAATAGACGTTATCTTCGCACAGCATCTTATCTTTACAATTCGTTAGAAGAATATGAATATTTAGCAGAAGTATTGAAAAAAGAAATCTAACCGGACATTTTTAAAACAGGCAATTGTGCGCACATTCTCATGGTTCCTGAAGAAGAGGATTTAGAGGATTTGCCGGAAGAGGAATCCGAAGAAGAGGAACTGGAAGAAGAAATAGACCCAGATGCCCCCCTCCGTCAGCCAATAGTGGCAGTTTTAGGACACGTTGACCATGGAAAAACATCACTTCTTGATTATGTTAGAGGAACGGCCGTTGTTCAGAGAGAAGCCGGAGCAATAACACAACATATCGGCGCCACAGAAGTTCCTTTCGAAACAGTATCAAAGATATGCGGTCCATTACTCAAAGAAGGAACAACAACGCTGCCAGGATTACTTTTCATAGATACACCAGGACACCATTCCTTTACAACTCTAAGATCAAGAGGAGGAGCTTTAGCTGATTTAGCAATCTTGGTAGTCGACATAACAGAAGGGTTCAAGCCTCAAACTATTGAATCTATCAATATTCTAAAACAACAACAAACGCCCTTCATTTTAGTATTGAATAAGGTGGATAAATTACCAGGGTGGAGAACCCGCACAGGTTCATTCTTAGCCAATAATGCAAATCAAAGTTCAACAGCCAAAAATAATTTCCAAATGAGAATGTATGAAATTATAGGAGAATTAGGGGAGCACGGCTTCGATTCAGCATTGTTCTCAGAAATTCAGGATTTCCAGAAAACTATTGCACTAATCCCAACCTCTGTAAAAGAAACAGGTGAAGGAGTACCCGAACTATTCATGATTCTAATGGGTCTAGCACAACGATATCTCCGAGGAAATCTATTGTTAGACGATGGATCCTCAGAAGGAACAGTTATCGAAATTAAAGAAGAGAAAGGCCTCGGAAAAACATTAGGAGTAATAATTTACAATGGAATACTGAAAGCCTCAGACACATTGATTATTGGAGCACAACCTGAGCCGATAGTTACGAGAGTAAGATCATTATTGAGACCAAAGCCATTGGATGAAATAAGAGATCCAAGGCAACAATTTGACAGTGTAAAAATCGTCGGTGCAGCAGCTGGATTGAAAGTTGTGGCACCAGATATAGAAGGAGTGGTTGCAGGAGCCCCATTCTACAGTGCTTCTAATGATGATGAAATCGATGAAGCCTTAGACAAACTTACAGATGCAATGAAATCAAATGTAAAATGTACAGATGAAGGCGTTGTTATCCGTGCCGATGCAATTGGTTCTTTAGAGGCTCTAGCTTATGAATTATCTGCCGCAAATATCCCAATTGTAAAAGCTTCAGTAGGAGACGTTTCAAGGCGCGATGTCGTGATGGCCGATCCTTCAGACGAAGAATATCGTGCAATTCTTGCATTTAATGTAAAAATACATCCAGACGCAAAAGAAGAATTACATGAGACAGGCGTTAAACTTTTCGAGTCAGACATAGTCTATAGATTACTAGAAGATTATCAAGAATGGCAGGAAGAAATAAAAGATAAGCAAGCGCAACATTTGAGAGAAGATTATGCACACCCTGGCAAATTTGAAATATTAGAAGGCCACACTTTTCGAACTAGAGATCCTGCAGTAGTTGGTGTAAGAGTTCTTGGTGGACGAATAGCCCTGAATCAGGGCGTACTGAGAACAGATAATTCAGTAGTTGGCCGCATTCAATCATTAAGGTCTGGAGATCAAGTTTTGAAAGAAGCATTGCAAGGCGAGGAAGTTGCAATTGCAGTAAATAATGTGACAGTAGGCCGACAAATTTCCGAAGGCGATGTTCTTTACATTGAAATGGATGAACGTGCAATTCTCAAAATCCGAGAAGAAGGCGTAAAATTAGGTCCAATTGAAGAAGATATAATTACCGAAATGCAAGCTTTCAAGAAGAAAGATCAACCATTTTGGGGAAGATAATAATGACCTTGGAAAAAATAGGGAACACAGAGTTACATCTAATAGAAAGTGAGAAAATAAACCCATACAAAAATATTCCAATATTCATAAAACTAGAAAATCAAAATCCTACAAAATCAATTAAGGATCGAATGGTGCATCACGTAGTTTCCAAAGTAAAGAAAACACTTTCAGAAGAAATAACTTTTGTGTCTGCCTCGAGTGGTAATACAGGCACCTCNTTAGCCTACATCTGTAAACTTATGAAATTCAGATGCATTATTGTAACAAATACAAAGTGNAGTGAAGAGAAAATCAATGCATGCAAAGCCTTCGGTGCAGAAGTTATAGTTGCAGATTCAGATGCAAAACCAAATACAGATCAACATTACCAGCAGATAGCAGTGAATTTAGCCTCGTCCAATTCAAATTATTTCGATTTAGACCAATATGGAAACAAAGGAAATATAGAAGCGTATTACCAAACTTTAGGCCCAGAAATATGGGAACAGACAGATGGGAAAATAACTCATTTTGTCACTGGAGGAAGCACGTGTGGGACAGTAATGGGGGCAGGTAGTTTTCTTAAATCTAAGAAAGACAAAATCAAGGTTGTTATAGCCGATCCAGTAGGATCAAACATATCTGAATACATAACGAGAGAACACATAAGTTCAGAACCAGGGAAGTACGTAATCGAAGGCGTGGGGAAAGACAGCATTCCTAAATTATTAGATAGGGAATTAATCGATTCAGTAATAGAAATTACAGATCAAGAAGCAATTGATATGTGCCATAATCTAAAATCCGAAGAGGGACTTTATCTTGGTGGAAGTTCAGGATTAAATGTTGCAGCCGCAATCAAATACGCCTCCAAATTATCAAAGGATTCAAAGTCAACAATAGTTACGATAGGCTGCGATTCAGGGGAAAAATACGCAAGTAAAATCTACAGCGATAAATGGCTTAATCAAAATAAACTTGATCGAAGTATCTCAACGAAGTAAATTCTTCCGTTACTTTATCTGAGTAACTTCTAACTTCATCTTCTGTAATCTCGCCCAAAATGAGCTTTATTGCCAAATAAGGAAGATTGACTTCTTCAGTAAACATCTGAGTTGACACTCGAGGATTCAATTCAATTAAGTATTCTCCAATGAATTGTAAATTTGCAAGCCAATCCAAATTCATTTTTCTGATAATGTATTCAGTACTATCAACAAGTTTCTGATTACTAGTTTGAACAAATTTCATAGCTAAACCTGCCCTCTCATTTTCTCTTGTTTTAACTGGACAAAGTAAAGTTTCTCCGTTTCTAGCTAAAGGATCTGTTGTATGCTCTTCACCCTCTACAAATTCCATGACAAGGAGTTCGGGAAAATCAGAGTCTTCTTCAAAAATTTCTTTAAATTCATTAATTGAAATAAAACGATTAATCGGTCGTTCATTTAGCAATATGTGTTTTCTAGAGACATCATCTCTTAAGATTCTGAATCCTCTTGTTCCTTTAGAAATAGGGGGCTTGAAACAAACGGGCGTTGAAGGATAACCAAGAGCCTTCACAGCATCTAAGAATTCATCTAAACTATTCACAACTCTAAAATTAGGAATCTTAACAAGAGTGTCTTCTAAAGTTTTGTACAATTCGGCTTTATTTTCAGATTTGTAAACTGCATCTTCTGACGAAATCAAGACTTTGATTCCTGTATTTTCCAACGTTTCTCTATTCTTAGATAGCGCGATAACTTCAGCAGAGGATTGTGGAAACAAAACATCCGGTTTTTCTTCCTCTATGATTTCCAATAGTCTGGGGATGAATTGCTTATCGTCTCCTTTAGGTACAGTATAGAATCGGTCACACCAATGTTTGCCAATCTTGTCATGATTCAAATCAGTTCCAATCAAGAATAATTTCCTTTCTTTGATTTTCTTCAGATGTCTTATGNTTGTAGCNGCTCCAGGACAACCAGCAGCAGTAATCAAAATCTTGAGATCTCTCATCANTNNCCTCCTTCCATCAAACAATCAATTACTTTCTCTNNAATTGTCTTACTAACTCTAACATTTGATTCACCAGTCAAACCNGCAATNTGAGGTGTAAGAATCAAATTNTCAATNTTTGTGAATATAGTNGGATCNCCTAAAGGCTCGTTTTCAAAAACATCAAGCATAGCNCCACCCAGATGNCCATTTTTCAGGTATTTCAAAAGTTCTTTCTCATCCACGATACCNCCTCTNGATGTATTAATGATAAAACTTCCTTTTNGCATGTTCATGAATTCGTTCTCACCAAATAATCTGTGAGTTTCTTCTGTTAAAGGAACATGTATTGTAATCGCATCNGATTGAGAAATAACATCCTCGAAGGACGAACAACGCACATTCAATNTGNCCCATATTTCATCATCATCACTGATTTCCGTATCATTTCCAATTAGATTCATTCCTAGATTTCCTGCATTTTTAGCGACAATCTGACCTATAGTACCAACCCCAATAATTCCTAGGGTTTTTCCATTTATTTCTGAACCAGTGTGTTTGTTTCGATCCCATTTCCCTTTCAATACATCTTCAGTAGAGGTTCTAATTCCTCTAAAAAGTGTAAGCAACCCCATCATGACATATTCACTTACACTTCTTGCATTAGCCCCATCAGCAATAACTACAGATACATTTTTTTCTTTACAATGTTCCATATCAATATTATCAAGCCCAACTCCTAATCTTCCAATAACTTTGAGATTGTCAATGGAATCTAATAATTCTTTGTCCACATTAGTTTTGTTTCTAACAATCAATGCGTGAATATCATTTGATTTCTCGATCAGGGCCTTTGAATTCGCATAAATTTCTGGTTCATAAGATACATTGTGATTGGTTGATAGCGCATCTACTTGATCTTTCTCCATAAATTCAGTTATCAATATGTTGGCCATTTTTTCTTAACTGTCAGTCCCCCCCTCTAATAAATCATTATACACGCGTATCAATTTTTCTTCTTGAATATCCCATGAGTAGTTCATTTTGAATGCCTTAAAGCCATTCTCTCCCATTTCTTTCCTCATTTTTTTATCATTGGAAAGAGTTGTTAGCGTTTCAGTCCAATCATCAGATACAATTCCACAATCATATCGTTCAACTATCTTCTTTCTTGCTTCATAAGGGCCAACAATAACCGGAATTTTGTATGCCATTGCATCTAGTAATTTCTTTGGAACTGCAAAGTCTCTGAGACTTTCATCAACATAGTGTCCAACAATTAGAATATCACATGCAGCATAACATTCATTCATCATACTGTAAGGTAAAGGCCCCGTAAATTTTGCATTGGCACCTTTTTCAATGGCCATTTCTTCCAATTCACTAATCATTTGGTTGTACCCGCTTCTACCTTTCGGAGGACCACCAACAATCAATAAACTGAGAGCATTTACTTTAGATGCAGCATCAAGAATCTCTTCTAGGATTGGTTTTCTGAGACCTCCTATGTAGCCAGCTATCACCCCGTCCATATCGAATTTATGATTTTCAACTGGTCTTTCTACTACCTCTACAGGTTCAGAGTTGTAAAGAACAGTCCCTCCTCCAAGACGAAGTGCTAACTCATCAGATACAGTCAAAACGGCATCCACATCTTTCAATAATTTTGTTTGTTTTCTCTGGTAATATTTTCCAATGAACCAATTTTGTACAATTTCTAACGTAGGCCAATCTTCATGAGAGTCAAAAATAACTTTTGCATCATTTTTCTTTGCTGCATTAACTGCAGTTTCAAGAGTTTCTAAATCATGAGCATGTATAACTCCGGCATCATATTCTTCAACTTTTAATTGTAATTGCTTCATAGCTCTCCTAAATCCCCTAACTTTTGAGAAGAAACCTCCTTTTAATTCCTCAAAAATCCGTACAACTTTGATTCCATCTTTTTCAACCTCCCACTTGGTTTCATACTTGTCCATACGGCGCGCCCAACAGAATACAGTAATTTCATATCCTGCCTTTACCAAAGTCAGAGCTTCACGATAAACTCGATTATCTTCATTTGGTTCTAGAAGATCATGTCCTAGAATCATAGCTACTTTGGTCATATTAGTTGATCTAACCTCACTTTAATGGTCTCAAAACCTTCGGCATATTTGTGTGCGAGCTGTATTCCTCTCATTTTAACTACAGACCGGAAGAACTTCTCATTAAAATAGGGATTGTGTTTTTGGCTATCATAACATTCCAGTGCTAAAATCTTCTTTTTGATGTGCCTTTCTTCCAAAGGGATAAAGCAATTAAGGGAAACTTCTAGATTGTTCCAAGGAAGTTCGTACCCTAGTAAAGTGCACTTACGAAAGGCCCTTTTAGCTTCAGAAGTTACTACATTGTGGTCTTGATGAATGTCAGTTGTTGTAGGAGTAAAAACCAAATCATATTCGGTTTCTCTAGAATGGTCGTAAAGAGCCTGCAATATTTCTTGTCTATCTCTAGGAAAGAATCTAGTTTGAAAATCCAATACCTCATGACTGATTCCTAATATTTTTCCTGAATTAGCAGCTTCTTCTACTAAATTTGGGTAACGATCTCCAACTGCGCTAAAGTAAATCACATGCACCTTCCATCCTTCTTCAACCATCTTTGCAATAGTACCTCCACAACCCAGTTCCGCATCATCTGTGTGCGGACTTAGAATCAGAGCTTTTTTGGTTCGGTCTTTCTCAATTTTTGAACTGACTGCAGTCCTCAATGCATCACTGATATTGTTTTTATCTTTCTTTGCCTTTTTCTTTAGGGCAGTCCAATTATCAGAAAAATCTTCTGTAATGGTGAACAGATATTGCTCTGGTTTTTTTCCATCTTTCCAGCCCATAAGTTATATATCTTTATATATGAGGTTATATAACCTTTCCTTTGAGATAATCGTGGATAAAATACAGATAACAAATTTTGATGGCGTTTACGAACCTGCTGAAGATTCTTGGTTAATGGCCAAGCACCTTCCTGATTTCCAAGGTTCTGTTTTGGAAATTGGTAGCGGATCTGGTATTATTTCTCTGCACTTAGCTCAAAGAGGGAACTTGGTAACTGCTGTAGACATAAATCCAAAGGCAGTAGAAGCAACAAAATTCAATTCAAAAGAAAATGATTTAGAAATAGAAGTTCTTGAGGCAGATTTATTTTCAAGTGTAAAGAATCGTAAATTCGCTACAATTGTTTGCAATCCCCCCTATTTACCGCCTGCAGATGAATATGACGATCCAGAATTAAGTTTAGCAGTAGAAGGAGGCCCTACAGGCACAGAATTCACCCTAAAATTGTTAAAAGAAGCAAATGATTACCTTGAAGATAATGGATCAATTTACATGATTCTCTCAAGTAGAATGAAAGAATTTGAAACGGATTGGAATAAAGAAATAGTAAAACAAGAAAAATACTTCTTTGAACGACTCAATTTAGTGCGTTTTAGTAGATAAAGAGACTAATTTTAATCCTCTCAAGAGAACTTGACCAAAAGGTAAGGAAAGCGCAGAGTAAACTAATATTGAATGAGGAAGAAACCACAATTTGTCGGTCAAGCTATAATTTGGTTCCCAAGGTAATGATAATACTTGATGATCCATTCTGTCTACAAAATTACCTTCCCCAAAACAAAGCCAAAATATGATAGGCATCGCAATCAACATAGTAAACATCATAGGCCTCATTTGGTTAGACATCATTTCACTTTGTAGAACCATTACTTGAGGCTGCAAAGCCAGTAATTTGTTCATTCTGGCATTATTTCCGTTTTTACGAGCTTCTCCCATCTCCTTGTTATAAGCTGCCATTTTAGTTTGAACATCTGCTACTTTTTCCCAATCAATCAAAATATGTCGAATAATAGTAGTAACTGTAATCATTAGAACTCCAGCAAAAAGGAATGTCAGTATAGGGTATTGATGATCAAATCCGATTTGAGGTTCAAGCAAATCAGATGCAAACTCCCCCATCCCCGTTCTTAATTCAGGAGTTAGTATAATGTAAAACATGAATAGCATGGTGATGAGCATTCCACCCATTGCAGGAGGTTGAACTGGCTCCTCAGACTGTTGTTCCTCTTCGCTCATTAATCAATAATCTCCTTTTTCATTTTTTGATATTCCTTATCAGTAATAAGGCCTTCTTTCTTCATTTTAGCAAGTTCTTTTAGTTCTTCTATCTTCGTTGAACTTCCTATTTTTTTTGATTCTTTATCGTTTGGTTCAATGTCCTCACTATCTTGAATAATTACCACAGGTTCATCCACCTTTCCCTTGCTTCCCATATGTTCGCCTTTTATTTCTAAGAATTCATCCATTGTAATAATTCCCTTATCTAGGAGTTCTTTTGCTTCCAATAATTTGTTAGCAGTGTAAACATCTATAGTTCCCGACTTCTTTTCGTTTGGAATTCTAATATCCTTTTTCCATGGTTTTATATCAGTTCGATAAACATATATAAGAGAAAAAGAACTCCAAAAAATTATAGATCCAAAATCCTGGATCAGTACCCGTTCCAATGTGGAGTTCAGGACCAATGCGAATCCAAAATCATAGATAACTCTTATAATTAATATACTGAATACGAAAATCAAAAATCTTTCCGAATTCCAAAATCCCCCTTTTTCTAAATTACATAGCTTCAATAAAAGAAAAGTTGCAATAGCCAGTAGCAAACCATTCATAAGATCATATAACGCATTAAGAACAGTAAAGAACTCGTCAGTATAGATATACCAGAACCAATTATATATCAGCGTCATCAAAATTTTGACGCAAGACAATAAAAGTAGTATTACAAGAAAGACCCTATAAATTTGATTTGGTCTATTACCTTTTATGACTATCATAAAGAGTAAAAGGGCTTGAATGCCAGCCAACCGATCTTCAAATGGGTAATCGAAATGCGTAATCCAATTCCAGATATATACCCACCACCACCCAATAAAGGACAGTAGCAGACCAATAAAGCCCATAGCAATTAGCAAGTTAATTTTTATATCAGGATTAGTCTCCCAAAATTCCTTTTTTGCAGGATTCCAAGACTTATTTGAAACGCTTAGATTCGGTTCAGTCATTTCCCCATAACATCCTTCTTAATTTCTTCGAATTCTTCTTCTGTGATAATTCCTCTATCCAAGAGATTCTTTGATTCCATTAATTTATCTGCTGTATGAGTATTAATTGTAGAACGTTCATTTTCTCCCAATGCGGGTTCAATATTTTCGGGTACCTTATTCTTTTTTAGAAAACCTACAGTCAATACCGATATTAGAATAACCACAATGAAAAGAAAAATAAAAATTTCCGTTATAGCCATAATTCATTTACCTAGAATTTTCCTAAATTGTTCCACAGCAACATCAACTTGATTATCATGATTTTCAACAATTGCTACAGTTGATCCAGTTATGACTGCAGCCGTTGCAGCATATTCACGATTAATGCCCTGGTGCAATCCAATATCATCCTTATCTCTTGCACGACTGGCATCCTTGTTTCGTCTACCTTCTATTTCTTCAGGAGTAGCCTCCACAAGCACAATAATGTCCGGATTTAGAGCCCTCACAGTCCATTCAGGTAGCCCAGGCATATATCCTGCAGGAGTTAGAATAGAAGCGTGCGTATCAACAATTACATTTCCCATTTGAGATATTTTTTCTCCAGCTTGTTTTTGTAATCGTTGTTGATCCTCTACAGCCAACTTTCGCATATCATCTCTATCAGAAACCCCTTCTTTCTGAGCTTCTTCAAACATAGTTGTTCCAAAATTCACTATCTTATATCCATATTCTTCAGCAGCCCCCATAACAGTACTCTTTCCAACACCCGGAACTCCAGTGACTACAACTACGCCCATTCGACTAACCTAATCTATTGGGTTTTTTGAGGCTTTCTGGTAATTCGGAGAATTTTGCAGGACAACCTTTTGCCAAAGTCCATGCAGGAACATCTTTAGTTACTACAGCCCCACCAGCAACAAATGCGCCTTCGCCTATAGTAATTCCAGGCATAAGGGTTGCATTAGAGCCAATAGTGGCATCGTCTTCGATTGTAATAGGTTCAGGGTTGTATTCTGTTCTAAGAGGATTTTTATCGTTTGTAAGCGAAGCATTAGGCCCCAAGAAAACACGATTTCCTATCTTACTTCCAGTAGGGATGTACGCCCCAGTCTGAAAACTGCAATTGTCTCCAATCTGACAATCATTGTCTATTACAACATTAGTACCAATCAAACAGCCATTTCCGACAGTAGTATTTTCTCGTACAAGAAAATTATGCCCAGTTCTCGTATTATTGCCAACTTTTGCGGTAGAATAAATCGCTCCAGGTCTAATTTGTGAATTATTTCCGATAGAACACCCTTTAATTTGATCAGAATTCGTTTCCAACAAGTTTAGTTCATCACGAGCAGGATAGCCGATTAATGCATTAGAATCAATAAAACAGGAGTCACCGATTTTGGATTTACCGAATATAGGCATTAATCCTCGCCAAAGAAACTTCGTAGAACAGGATGCATTTCCATCATCTGCTCTTT
>PBWI01000024.1 GCA_002728195.1 Chloroflexota bacterium | reverse complement strand
GGAATACTGATGCTGCTTGCCGGTGGGTGCTTAGCGATATGCAGGGTATATGTTGGGATACATTTCCCAGGTGACGTATTTGGGGGTGTATCCGTCGCCTTATTATCGTTTTTCATAGGTAGTTTTTTATTTAGGGTATTTAACGAACAAATCACATTCTTATTAGTTTTGTTTGAAAAATCAAAATGGCTGACAGGGCTTAGGCTATAAGGGGAAGTAAAACGGTCGCTAATCCGAGATACAAAACAAGACCAATAACATCGGTAACGGTTGTTACTGCTACCGCAGACGCTAAGGCAGGGTCTATGTGCAAGGCTTTCAGTAGCAATGGAAGAGAAGCACCACTGATTCCCGCCACAATTAGATTCCCCAGCATGGCTACTGCCACCACAGCTCCGATGTATTCACTTCCGTGCCAAATATAGGCAACTATACCGGCGATTAGGCCCAATAGAAATCCGTGTATTAATCCAATAAATAATTCTTTCCCGAGCAGGCGAGCTGAGTCAGATTTTCTTATTTCGCCTAGTGCCATTGATCTAACGACTAAAGTTAAAGTTTGGGTGCCGGCTATTCCACCTTGACCAGCGATGACAGGAATGAAAACAGCCAATGCTAGGACTTGTGACAAAGTTGATTGAAACAAAGTTATAACTACCGCAGCAAAGCCAACAGTAATTAAATTAATAAACAACCATGGGAATCTGCCTTTAATTGAAAGAGCTATTGGACTTAAAAGTTTTTCCTCTTCGTCTACTCCGACCATCCGGTACATGTCCTCAGTGGCTTCTTCCTGCAATACAAAAATCATGTCTTCAATATTTAAGGTTCCGACAAGTCTTCCATGTTGGTCAGTGACAGGGAGGGTAAGTAAGTTATATCTCTCCATAATACGGGCACATTCTTCGCGGTCTGTTTCCGTAGACACTGAAATTATGCTAGGGAAAATTATTGACGAAACTGGGTCCCCTAATGGAGCCGTTACCAGTCTAGTTATATTGAAGATACCTACTAGGAATTCATTATCATCAACAACTAATACACTAGAGACATCATCTAAATCTGCATAGGAAAAACTGCGTATGTATTCAGTTGCTGATTCTATCGACATCGATTGATTTACACTGAGAAAAGAGGTGGTCATCAGGCCACCAGCAATTTCGTCATCATAAGTCATCAGAGCCAAGATTTCGTCGGCATGATCCATATGTTGCGTTAGGAGGTAAGCGTCCGATTGAGTAAGATGTTTTAAGATGTCTGCAGCGATAGGAGGTGAGGTTAATTGAAGGATTCTTGACACCTCTGATGGAGGTATATCTGTCATCAATTCGACAAATTCTTCGGTCTCTAGATGCTCAATAATTAAAGCGAAATCCTCAGGTTTGATCCACGATAGCAGTTTTAATTGGTGTTCACGGTGTAACCGTAATATTACGTCCGCTTGATCTGGGGACGGCAAGGACAGGAAAGAAAATAGAGCAGTACCTCTGTTTTCAGAATCCATATGAGAGGACAATGCGAAGACTTTTTGGTCTATGTCCTCAATCGTACCAAGCGGCTTCGCAAGGCTACCAATAATGGAATTCAGCATTTATGAACTAACCCTATGTAAGTCTCTGAAAATAAGTGCCTTCAAAGGTTAAAACGAAAGAGAATGGATTGAAATACATTTATGGATCATATTGTTTTGGATATTAATCCGGAAAAGGTTTAAGAATCTGTCAATTCAAACCTTTGAGGAGCACCGATATTCAAACCTTCCGCAGGGTAGAATCTTTTGGCCTTTATTTCAGCTAAAAGACTATCTCGATCGGAGATATCGTTTTCAAAAATAGTGAAACTTTTTCCGATACCTTGAACTGAGTGTGAGTCGCTGCCACCAGTCGCAGGTTTGTTTAAATAGTTGGCGATTTCTAGAGTGAAGTTGTTCTCTTTTTCGCTGTTCGCACCGTTAGTTACCTCTATACAGTCCACTAATGAAAATAGTTCATGTTCAGCGGCTTGTTGAGGGGTTTCTGGTGGAACTTTCCAATCACCGAAAAGCAAATTAACGTTGTACGGTGGTCTGTTGAAAAAGTTCCTTAAAGGGTGAGCAGCAATCAAAACCCCACCCACCTCATCTATTTTTTCCCTCAAAGTCTTTAATTTATGTATTCCACTCACATATGAGTCCAATCCAATTACTATGATGTGGCCCATGTCAGTATTTACTTCAAGGCCGGTAGTGACAACAAGATCAGATTCTCCGAACTCATGTTCAATCTGGGCTGCATTCCAGCCACCCCCATGTTCTGATAGAAATACACCATTTAAGCCGATTCGTTTGGCTTCAGCTATTAACTGTTCCGGAAGTAGACCACTATCGGTACTTCCTTTGACAGTATGAACATGGAGATCAAAATTAAACAACTATACCCCTTTGTGGCAACCTATTCATTCTAAGTTCAGGACTTGGGTGATTCAAGTCCTACTGCTATTGAATGGGATCATAGGGCCAAATAAGGGATCAACCATCCGAATATTAAAAGAAAGACTACTACTATGCTTAACATCGGACGGAAAACTATAGTTAGGAATCTATGGCATATCAGTATGAGTAAAACAGAAATAGAAATTACAAAAAAGGTATAAAACATGTTGGGACTCAAAATACCAGGTTCGGGTCTAACGTCTGACAAATACTGGAACAATATAGCGAACATTACCCCTAATACTACGCAAGTAGGATTCCAGACCATAATCGAAGACAAAATTATTTTTGAAGGAGCGGATGTCTTAAACATATCTTGAATTGCCCGCACTCCATTTCGATACATTACAAATATTGCAAAGCATCCAAATGCAATCGACACGGAAGCAAAAAGAAGGCCCGATGCTGCCCCGGCAATTATCGTGTCCATTCCCTATCCTTCAAAATGAACTCGGGAAATGTTTTCGACAGCAAAGGCCTTAATGTGATGTTTATGGTTTAACAGTAACGATAATGCCGTCGCAACTTCTTTACCGGTTACTACCGTGAATAAGGAAGGTCCACTCCCAGTCAAATGTATTTCTTTAATACCGATTTCCTTCAAAATTCCTAAAACCTTTTCCAGTCCAGGTTGTCTTTCTATTGCGGTTTTGAAAAATCCATTGAACATCAATTGTGGGGGGCAGTCCCCACCATTACGAATACGAGCTTCCAGCTTCCTTGATAGACCCCCTTGGGTATAGCTGCCTTTGTCCAGATAGGAATACATTGTCGCTGTCTTGTTATTGATTTCAATATTGGGAATGATAATAACCGTCCAGCCTAAATTTAGGTCCGGTAATTCTCTAATTAATTCTCCTCTGCCATGGACGAAAGATGTACCCCCTTCAATAAAAAATGGGACATCTGATCCAATCGTAGACCCAAATGAAGAAAGTTCTGGTAAGGAAAGATTTAACCTCCAAAGATCATTGAGTATTTTGATCGTAGAGGCGGCATCGCTACTTCCACCACCCAGTCCAGCTGAAATTGGTATTTCTTTTTCTAAAACTATTTTTGCTCCGTCTTCAACGCCATATTTACGACGCATCTCCACGGCAGTTTTGTAAATGATATTTTCCTTAACAGGTAGATCAAAACCTATCGAATCTAAGTAGATGTCCTCTGCTGGTTGGACATCTACTGTGTCAAACAAGGAAACCGTCTGAAAAATAGATGAAATATCATGATATCCATCAGGTCTTTTACCCGTGATTTCCAAGCTTAGGTTTAATTTGGCTGGTGCTTTAATTTTCATAAGCAGGTATTTTGATTAAGTGTTTTTCACATGCTTGATTTTGGCAAATGCGCAAAACAGTGACACCCATTGTTCGATTGCAATGGCGGCGGGTCGCATTTCCGTGTTAACTCCTAGGGGAGAACAAATGTCTTTTACTATTTGAATATCTGTTCCAAATCCTTGAGATAACGAATTGTGTAATTGTTTCCTAGGGGCGGCAAAACCTTTGGTTAAGAACACAAAAAATTTATCCGCCGATGAGTCTGGGAGAAGAGGAATACACTTTCTTTTCAGTGAAATTACTCCCGATACCACTTTTGGCTGAGGAGAAAACGACCTAGGCTGAACGTTAAAGTGATAATGAGTTTTGTAATATGTTTGAAATAAAACCCCTAGTATGTTCAGCTTTCCCGAATTAGCCGTAATATTTCGCGCGACTTCCTTCTGCAGCATTACTACTGAAAATTCCGGATATATGTTTGAAAAAAGAATCTTTCTCAGAATATTTGTACCAGCATTGTATGGTAAATTTGCGACAAGCTTAAATTGGGAGGATTTTGAAAACGTTTCTTCAAGGTTCACTGTTCGAGCATCCCCTTCAATGAGATTGAAATTTGGGTTGTCAGCAAAATCTGATAATGGACCATTTACTAAGTCACTGTCTAATTCGATGGCAGTGACACTGACTGATTTTTGAAGCAACCGCTTTGTGAGAGCACCTTTTCCAGGGCCAATCTCCAATACATAATCAGTCTCGATTAGATCAGCTGTATCTACAATTTTATTCAAGACACTTGCGTCGTTTAAAAAATGTTGTCCCAGAGATTTTTTGGCTGTCTTAACCGAGCGGGCCATAATGTTCACATGTTTTGAGAATACTTCGTGATTTTATAGGCGGGCCGTGCACCAATCTTCGATATGAAGAAACCACGTATACGACTTGTATGGCTCTAGTCAGGCTTCCCTACGGCACCCGAAAGGATCTGTTTACCGCTGCTTTCTTCCGAACCTGACGGAGTTCGCAGACTTTCGCCGCGTAGGACCCGACTATCAACACCAAAACAAACTGCAAGAGGTGATTTCTCACAGACCTATGATAGGAATTCAGCCTCGCTAGAGCGGTTTGCGAATACAGGGCACCGCTAACTCCCCGCCTAGCACGACCCACATCCATACTAGGTCAGTGAAATAACAGTGTCAACGAATATATATACAGACGACTTGTATAGGAGTGGTGGGGAAGGAGGGACTCGAACCCACACGCCTCTCGGCACCAGATCCTAAATCTGGCTCGTCTACCAATTCCGACACTTCCCCATCAGCATTAAATTATACAGTAGGCTTGATATAGAAAGTTGATAACTTGTGAATTGAACCAATATTTTCTACAGTTACCCAACAATAATTGCATAAAAAATAGAAGCTATTAAGAGGTGGTCAACACAATGGAAATCACGCAATCTGATCTAAAGTCCGCTTTGCCTGACACAATCTCAGATGTTCAGACAAAAGCTATTGGAGATAATGTATCTATTATAAGAGATACGCACGGTATACCGCATGTCTCTGCTTCGAGTACTTATGATGCCTTTTTTGGCCAAGGATTTGCTACTGCACAGGATCGTCTATGGCATATGGAATTTGACAGACGAAAGGCATTTGGTCGCTGGTCAGAATTAGTAGGTAAATCTGGTCTTGAGTCTGATATAACAATGAGAAAATTTCAAATTAAAAGCTCCGTTTTAGAGGATCTGGCGAATTTGAATGCCGAGACCATCTCTATGCTTGAGGCCTACTCAGCAGGTGTGAACTCATTTATTGAGACCACTTCTGCTCTGCCTATTGAATACAAATTAACCAATTCAAAGCCAGAACCATGGTCTCCGAAGGATTGTCTGGGTGTGTACAAGGTCAGACATATTATGATGGGAGTTTTCGAAGGGAAATATTGGCGTGCTCAGCTTCTAAATCATTTAGGCCCTGAAAAGACGGCTGATTTGATCAAAGGGTATCAGAAGGAACACCTATTGATTGTGCCACCCTTGGATGCTTATAGCGGACCAGAGTTAGACGGTCTAGAAAGTCTTAAAAAAGCTATTGAATCGATCGCATGGATGCAAGAAGATCCGGAAGCTGGTAGTAATAGCTGGGCTTTGCATGGCAATAAAACAACGTCCGGCATGCCGTTGCTAGCCGGAGATCCACATAGAGGGCTTGATACCCCTAATTGTTATTACCAAAATCAGATCACATGCCCAGATTTTGATGTGGTCGGCTTATCTTTTCCAGGATGCCCTGGATTCCCTCATTTTGGGCACAATGAGAATGTGGCTTGGTGTGTGACTCATGCCATGGCTGATTACCAAGATCTTTATATTGAAAAATTCCAATCAAATCCCAAAGGCACAACCTATCAATGGAAAGGCGAAGAATTGGAGGTCCAATTTAGAAACGAATCTATAAAGGTCGCGGGACATGCTGATCATGAAATAAATTTGAAGTCGACAATTCACGGTCCTATTATTTCCGAAAATTCGGATGGAACCAGAGGCATAGCATTCAAATATACCTCTACCGCCTCGATTAATAGAGGATTTGAAGCTCTTATTCCTCAAATGACCGCATATTCTGTGTCAGAGGCTGACCAGGCAATGGAACAATGGGTCGATCCGTGCAATAACTATATGTTTGTGGATGTTTACGGTGACATACGATACCTCAATAGAGGACAAGTTCCTGTAAGGAGCATAGAAAATGCGTGGCTTCCGGTACCAGGTTGGACGGGTGATCATGAATGGGAAGGAAGCATCCCTTTCAAAGAGATGCCTAGATCTGCGAACCCCGATAACGGATTTATTGTTACGGCGAATAACAAGATAATCGGGGATAAATTTCCGTATTATATGGCTCTGGACTATGCTCCCGAATTTAGAGCTAAACGCATTGTAGAAAGGATACAAGGTATTGATAAGGCCAGTGTCGAGGATTTGGTTTCTATACATTCAGAGAGAACCTCGATACCGGCTTCAGTATATGTGCCTCATATACTCGNNCTCTCAAAACTAGATACTTTGGAATCAAAAGCCCAAGGACTCNTGAGAAATTGGACATATGAAATGGATCCAGACTCTCCAGCATCTTCGATTTATTCCGCATTCAGGTGGAAATTGCACGTAAGGGTGATTGGATCTTTACTTGGTCCATTGGCGAATCAGGCACTAGTTTCAGGAGGACGTGGCGCTCCAACTCATATGAACCATTTGGCTATTCGTTTAATTGAAGGCTTAAAAAATGGAGATTCTTCGTTGCTCCCGGATGGCGAAACATGGGAAACGGTTATATCTCGAGCTTTCACTGAAGGTATCGAATATTTAAAGGAAACCCTGGGGCAGGAACCTGAAAAGTGGGATTGGGGCAAACTACACTATACAAAACCTACTCACACGCTCTCCGATATTTTCCCAGAACATGAAAATATATTGAATCCACCCTCTGTTCCTATGGGCGGAGATGGGGACACTCCTCAAGCCGGTAGCTTTGCAATGTCAAACCCGTTCGTTATGACAGGGATGTCAGTCGCCCGATATGTGTTCGACCCCTCTGATTGGGATAATTCACGTTGGATAGTTCCACTTGGCTCTTCTGGACATCCGGGTAGCCCGCATTACTCTGACCAAACTGAATTATGGTCTAAAGTTCAAGTAATCAAAATGAATTACACACCCAAAGCCATTGCGAAGGTAAAGGCTACAGAGCAGAGATTGANTCCCCTTGCCGATTAAATAAATCAAAAATGNTGAATTTTAATAACAAGAATTATGATGTAGTTGTCTTGGGAGCAGGTGCTGCCGGCTTAATGTCTGGCTTTACTGCAGGGAGGAGAGGCCGAAGAGTTCTTGTTCTTGAAAAATCTAATAGAGTTGGTAAAAAAATTCTTATGTCGGGTGGAGGNAGGTGTAATTTCACAAATGAGTTAGTTGATTCGGATAATTTTCTATCTGAGAATGTACATTTTTGTAAATCGGCCTTAAGTAGATTCACTTCTCAGGATTTTTTGGACTTAGTTGAACACCACAATATTGAGTACGAAGTTAGGAAAAGGAATCAATATTTCTGTACAGGTTCCTCTAAAAATATTTTGGATATGTTGTTACGAGAATGCGAATCTGCAGGAGTAAAGATACAGACAGATACTGAGGTGAGTAATGTCATAAGTTCTGAGAAGATAGGATCTAGGTTTACTTTAAAAGGTCTTTCAAACAACGACGGTTCGGAGAGATTTTTCGAAATTGGTTGCGATGCCTTAATTGTAGCAACAGGGGCGCTTTCGATACCTACTCTAGGTGGAAGTGGCTATNGATATGAACTCGCCGAACAGTTTGGTCTGCCGGTGACCGAAAAGTATGCTGGTTTAGTTCCTTTTATGTTTTCAGAACCTTTGAAGTCGATGTTTTCAACACTTTCGGGGATTTCCATGATGGTTAAAGTGGAAACGAATTCTAATGTTTTTATGGATAACTTGTTGTTTACTCACAGAGGGCTGAGCGGGCCAGCAATGCTGCAGATATCGAATTATTGGTCACCGGGTGATGAGCTAAANCTAAATCTTGTTCCAGGAGTGGANTTAGCTCAAGAATTGGTAGCATTGAAGAATCAGNCGGACAANAGATTTATTCGATCATATTTGGCTCAGCATATGCCCCGCGCTGTAGTTTTTGAACTACAAACGTTATGGTTTCCAGACTTAGCCAATCTTCCGATAACCCAGATTCGTGACAAAGACTTGGTAAGGATTGGGAACATATTAAATGCTTGGCTTCTCAAACCTGCAGGCACTGAGGGATATAGAACAGCTGAAGTGACAGTTGGTGGTGTGAATACAAATGCAATTAGTTCGCAAACNATGGAAGTNAAAAACTACCCTGGGCTTTANTTCGTTGGAGAGGTTCTTGATGTNACNGGACAATTAGGCGGGTTTAATTTTCAATGGGCNTGGGCCTCTGGATATGTCGCNGGGCTTGTAGCTTAANTTTCTGTGAATCTAATTTACAGGTGTGGATCTTGATCATAAAATACAATTACAAAATAAAACTGGGAAACAGTAATCTTTAAGGTAAATATATGCCGAAACTGGAAATATTAACTGAACAGCAGAGAGATATGCTTTTGAATTGGCCAAGTCCAGAACATGAGGATTCTCCCTGGGTAAAGATGTCAAAACCCCTTTCGGAATGTAAAGTTGCTTTGGTAACCACAGCAGGATTGCATGTTAGAGGGGATAATCCATTTATCACCGCAAAGAACGGAGGAGATGCCTCCTTTCGCGTAATACCCAGACTGACTGATCCTGCTGACATTCTACAAAGCCACACCAGTATCGGATTCGATAGAACAAGCATTTACAAAGATATTAATATTACTTTTCCGATTGATAGACTTAATGAACTTGTAGCCTTGGGTAAGATTGGATCCCTTTCTGACAACTATTACTCCTTCATGGGTGCTTTGAGGAACGTCACTGGATTGANTGACGAATATGGCCCNAAGGTTGCCCAAAATCTATTGGACGAGAATGTTGATGTCGTATTGTTGACCCCTACTTGACCGGCCTGTACTAACGCTGTAAGCGTTATCGCTCGAGTTCTTGAGGAAGCTGGATTAATAACCACTGCTATTTCATTGGTGGAAGAACATGCAAAAAAAATNAAACCACCTAGGATCCTGTCNGTACCGTTTAATTTTGGGAACACCTTGGGGGAAGTTAACAACCCTAGCTACCAACATGAAATACTTGCAAGAACCTTTGATCTTTTAGAAAGATCCGAAGGCCCTGTATTAGAAGTTTTTGAGACTGATGCAGTCGAACGGGTAGTTCTATCACGAGCCGAAGCAAAAAGAGAATCCATTACAGATAAAAAAGAACTTTTTGCAGAACTATTGGGTCTAAAGACAAATTATGAAAAAGGATTGAAGGNCAACAAGGGTAGAACTGCTGTTGGTTTAAGTACTATTGGGACTGATCTATTTCCTGACCTCATGGAGTTTTTACAGCGATATTCCACTGGAGAACTGNAAGATTCTACGTTGCGCCCTAGTCAATTNAGTATTGGCCACTTTGTTCGTTATTGTGTGGATGATCTAAAGTCATACTATTTGGAGTCAAGGATTGCGACAAAACCCCAGGCTACCATGAATGAATTGTACGAGTGGCTTTGGTCGGATACATCTTTTGGAGATTTGTTAGGTGACCTTGCTACTTTCATGAATAATTCTGATGATAAAGAAGTAAAAGCCATCGCCTATGGTGTAGCTAGATAAAATTTGAATTTTGGAATATCAACGATCAAAAGAAATATTTACAACATCCGATAAAGATTATCGCGGAAATTAATACCTCGAATTTTTTCATTATTTTGCGTGACTCGACCTTTTGATTCCTCTAACGTTGATGTGTATTGGAGGTATACCTTCCAAAATTAGCNTTATAAGGAGTAAAAATGGGTAATATATCTGCTAATAAACTTGGGGGCCTAGGTCTATTAATTGGACCTGGTTTGGCCACGATATTATTTTTAATTGTTTTTATAGCCTTGGGAAATACTGGATCAGGAGATCCTAGAAATTTTGAGACCAGTTGGAGCCAACAAACAGGTCTAGCTCATTTACTGGGGTTGCTGCCAGGAATTTCCCTNGTATTCTTTCTTTATGGAATCAATACCTTATACAACTACATTAGGGAGAATGGACAAAACGAGGCCCTATTCCGCTTAGGAGGAATGGGAGTATTTTTTGGCATATTAGGCATTATAGTAAGTACAAGTTTAAACAGCGCNACTCAATTCGAAGGGATTATAGGCCCCGATGAAANAGCTAAATACACTATCAGCCTGATTGCTGGTGCCATCCAGTCATATACTGGATTGATCTTTTCCATAGGATTTACATTGATTGCATTGGTCATGTCCTCCAATAAAGAGGGAATGCACAAAATATTTGCCTATGTGGTTGCCTTNGTTGGCCTAATAAACATTATCGTTAGCTTTATCAACTTTGCAGATACCTCAACTTGGGAATCTACGTTCATAATCACGCCAATTACATACATTGTGATCTCTATTTGGACCGCAACATTGGGGTTGGACCTTATGAAANAATAGCAATCAAAATAATTAATCGAGCATTAGAGGATCAGGTCATGGGGCCTGATCCTTTNTTTATTNTTACTTATAGGGGAGACCGTGTGGGTACATNCTTTATGGATAATTTAATCTTGGGGAAGATAAGCATTTCCTACGATCGTAACCGTTCCGTCTTCCTTCTCCATCCACACTCTAACCTCAGTGGTACCTTCTGACGAATTTGCGTCGTCGGCGATGACGCCTCTTGCCGTGACTTTATCGCCTGGCCAAACTATGTTGGTAAATTTCACATCCAGCTTGCCNCCTCTGAACCACCTCTCACCAAATGTTCGGTCCAGCATGTCCCCTATGTAGGATATGGTCATCTTCCCGCCCACGACAACTTCCTCAAATCCCAATTCTTCGGAGGCTCTTTTATCAGTATGGTAATTCTTGTTTCCGTGAAAAAAGGTTCCGCACATTTCTAGGTCTATCTGGCTAGAGACGGGTTCAAGTAATTCACCCTTTGGGACATCAAATTTTCTAACCCCCTCTTTTTCTGAAGGTTTCCTCAAAGCCACTTTTCCTGAGTTTTGATCNAATAAGTAGCTCTGATGGTGGCGCATCGCCCCTAATAATTCTTTATCTTGGTTAAATATTTCCGATTCCTGAAGCACTATCGTCCTGTTTCTCCATTCGTAAATATCCAACACCTTTGACCGTACATCTAAGCTTTCCTCTGTAGGGAGAGGTGCATGGAAGTCAACTTCTTGTCTCATCCACAAATTGCCAAAATTGTTCCGAAAACTGGCTCCTGAGATNGATTCAGCATCNATAATGACCATTGACGGAGTTACAAGTTCTTCATCAACAGCAATATTNTCGTATGCAGTTCTGTCAACCTTCAATCCTTCAAAATAATCATCCACCGTTTTTTTTGATATCTCAAAGGAACGCGGCTCTAGTTGCTTTCCAATGAAAGCTTCATCTGGATGGTGTTTTGNCGTTGTCATTTTTATACCTCTCTNCCCACTTTATTATCTAATATTGNCGCTGTTGTCTTGATCTGCCCCCCATACTTCCATAGGAAATATCAGGATCTATGACTACATCTAAGAGAGCAGGCTTGCCTGAAGCAAATGCCCTTTCTAAAGCAGGCTTTATTTCATTAGGGTCAGTTACCCTTTCAGAATGCCCTCCCATTCCTTCCATTATTTTTGCGTAGTCAGTGTCCTGTGATAGGAAGGTTGCTAACGCCCTACCTCCTCTTCCTAAAACACCTTGAGTTGTTTGGTTCCAAGCACCGTTGTTTCCTAAGACACAGACGATGGGGAGATTGAACCGGACAAAGGATTCAACATCGAATCCCGTTAGCCCAAATGCTCCGTCCCCATAAACGATGCAGACTTGTTTACCAGGCCGTGCTAGTTGAGCCGCCGCAGCAAATCCACTCCCAGCTCCCAGACATCCAAATTGTCCGGGGTCTAACCANTGCCCAGGTTTATTGATATTCAAAACTCTTNCAGCAAAGGTCACAATGTCACCACCATCTCCAATGACTGTCGCATCTTCGTCTAAGGCGTCTCTCAATTCTTTAACAAGTCTCATAGGATGTATGGGAGAAGCGTTACTTTCCATCATTTCGGCATCAGCCTCTTTTAAAGCTTTATCTTCTGTCATCACTTCTTCAACCCAACNTGTGCCTTTAGATTGATAATTCGAATCGTCTAAAGATTCCATTACTTGATCCATGATGGCACCTACATCACCGACTACACCAACATCTACTGCCCTGTTTTGTCCGATTTTATTGGCATCCATCATAATTTCAATGAGTTTGGGATTTTGNGGAAAGAGCCTATCCTCCCCGTAGCTTAACCTGAAATCTATCGGAGTTCCGATCAAAACGACGGCATCAGATTTTACTAAGCCGTACCTTCTTCCTAAGCTACCTAGATTAGGGTGGTCGGAATGTATGCTTCCTCGACCCATGGCGTTTAGAAATACTGGAGCATTGATCTTTTCTACGAATTTCCTTAGTTGTTCAGATGCATCACACCACCAGATATCGGATCCCGCCAACACCATTGGGCGCTCCGCATCTTTCAGAATTTNGACAACTTTCTGNATATACTCAGGATCTCCAAACGCTCTTGATTCGGTTCTATATCTGTCAGGATATTTCACATCGTCTTCTTCNGTTACTCCNTTCACAATGTCTATAGGGATTTCCAAATATGCTGGTCCAGGAATTCCGCTCGTTGCAGCACGGAAAGCGTTGGACACATATTCAGGAATTCTTTCCACTCTTTTCACTTGTTCCGAGAATTTCGCAACGGGTTTTAGGAAGGTTGCACTATCAAAATCCTGTAGCCCTCCTCTTAAGTGGTCGAATATTCCTGCATTACCTCCGACCATGATCATTGGGCTGGGAGCTTGGAAGGCGTTGGCTATGCCAGTAACTGCGTCCGTAACCCCTGGACCGGCAGTTACTATGCAAACACCTGGTTTCCCCGTTACTTTTGCCCACCCTTCTGCAGCATGGGCTGCTACTTGNTCATGTCTAAAGTCTATAAGCTCAATACCTTCGTCTGCACAACCCTCGTAAAGGTTGTANATATGTCCACCGTTGAGAGTGAATACATATTCAACGCCTTCTTTTTTTAAGGCTTTGGCGAATAAATGCCCACCGTCTATTTGTCCCATGGTGTCTCCTTTTATCTTACGACTACAAAATTGTTCCNGTGCTTTGCAATTTGGCTATATCGTCCCAACCGTATCCTAATTCATCCACTAATACTTGCTCCGTATGTTGACCAACTTCAGGTGCTTCTTTCCATATACCTGCAGGGGTTTCGCTATATATCGACGGATGGTTACACATTTGCACTTCTCCGAGAACTGGATGATTGAAATTTGTAATGAAATCATTTGCTATGACTTGGGGGTCATAAGGTAAGTCCTGGACGGTTTGCACCAAAGAGTAAATGAAATCNGTAGAGAAGTTTCTAAAAAGAGTGTCCCATTCTTCTGCAGTTTTTTCATCAAACCGTTTGTCCAATAAGGCAACGACTTCAGCTGAATTTTGTGATCTACTTGGCATATCGGAGAATCGAGGGTCTCCAATAAATTCTTGTAGGTCCATAGCCTCCAATAAAGGCTCCCAATATTGGTCTGGTTGTAGATGCATCATCATAATGAACCTTCCGTCGGAGGTCCTATACACATTAGAAAGAGGATTTACAGGTTCTTTTCGATTATAGGGTGAAAAGCCTACTCCNCCTTGCAATAGACTCATGGATACCCCTAACCCTTGTAGCCACATATTGGCACTCAAGTGTGAAGTTTCAACCTTCTGTCCGATCCCTCTGATACTCCTCGATACCAGGGCGGCTAAGATACCNTGGCAAAGCATGATTCCTCCGATTTGGTCCGATACTCCTTGCGTTACCTGTGTCGGATATTCCTGGCCTCCTTGGCTCGCCGACATCATCAAACCTGACCTTGCTTGCCCACAGCCATCAAATGAAGGTTGGTTAGCGTCTGGACCATGAGGACCGTATCCATTTGCTGATCCATATATCAATTGAGGGTTTATATCCTTTAGTGTTTCATACCCGACACCAAGTCTTTCAGCTACGCCTGATCGGAAATTTTGTACAAACACGTCGGCATCNTTACAGAGGTCATACACAATCTGGCGACCTTCCTTAGTCTTTAAGTTCACAGCAATGCTTCGCTTGTTTCGATTGCACGTTTCAAAATAAGCTATGCGGCCTTCCCCTAGGTCCATCTTCATACTAGAAGCTCTAGAGAGGCCCCGGGAAGGGTCCCCGTCTAAAGATTCGATTTTNATCACATCAGCACCCATATCTCCCATCATTGAGGTACTAACCGGACCAAATTGCCAAATAGTCCAATCTAAAACCTTTATTCCCGTCAGTGGCCCATTAATTTCTGGAGTGGGGTTATTATCAACCATGATCCACCTCTGCTAATCGCATAAAAAGATTTCGCATTATTTAGTATGGCGATTTATATCATCTTAAAAATGAAAACTCAAAGATTTTTCNAAAAGTTACTTATGAACTGGTTTTTTAGGCAAAATATATATTGGTTGGTTAAAATATGATTTTAAATGTGAAGGTATATGTTTTTAAGAAGTTTACGGTAAATGAACAATAGTTTTGAAAAGGCTGTTAGAGCTAAACTAGGTGTTGGTGAAGGTTCGTTGGATCCAATTCAAATGTCAAAAATCATGACGCTCCAGATCGAAAACGCTTCGCAGAAAGACATCGACGATTTGGTTAATACACCTAGCATTATTAATCTATCTCTGTTTTGCACAGGTGATATCCATTTGGCTCCTTTGGAAGAATTACCGCTTTTGGACACTTTGAGAATTTCTGACGCGAATTTAGAGGATTTTGCTCCTTTAGAAAAATTAGGTAACTTAAGACACTTGGATGTGAGTGACTCAGAAATAGCAGATTTCTCCCACCTTTCCTCTATGNTAGAACTCATCTCTCTCCGACTGAAAAATTGTGACCTTGATGATTTGTCACCACTCGAAGGAATGTTTAATTTAACGNGTCTGAATCTGAACGAAAATAATATTGAGAATCTGAACAGCCTTTCAAGTTTAGAGTCACTTAAGAGTTTAGATATCGAAGGAAATGAAATTTNTAACCTCGACCCGCTCTCCTTTATCAATGGAATCACATGGATTCATGCCGCAAGGAACTACATTCGAGACCTCGGGCCGCTTACGACATTGAAATCTTTAGAATCTCTGGATGTTGGCCACAACCGNGTAACGAATATAGATGCTCTCTCCAAAATAACCAGCATTAATTGGCTGGGATTGTCATTTAACACCATAAGGGACATTAGTCCGATAAATTCGCTACCTAATCTACGTTATTTGGATATTGAAGGAGATTCCTTTAATCAGCAAAGTACCCGTATACATTTGCCAAATCTGGCAGCGAAAGGCATAGATATATTTAGATAATTTGGCGTTAATCTATAGAGGCGCAGGGGGTAGATTAATAGGAAAGGACACATTGGGATTTTCTCGAACCAATTGATTCCAAACTCGGTGACCTATTTCTTCTGCTTGTTCAATAACCTCACTCTCATTAATAGTTTTAATAGAGGAACTTTGCATTACCCATTCTCCATCTACCATTACATCNGTGACATCCGAAGAGATCCCATTGTGAATAAAAGAGGANACAATTCTGAGAGTTGGAACGAGGTGGGCTTTNCGGAAATCTATCATAAATAGATCTGCCTTCTTTCCTACCTCAAGTGATCCTACTTTGTCAGCCAAACCTAGTGTTCTGGCTCCGCCTATAGTACCCCATTCTAGAACATCCTCGGGTTGAGGATTCATCTCGTCATTTCTCCGAACTCTTTCATGGAAAAGGGCGGCCCGCATTACCTCCACCATATCTTCGGCCATGTTGTCGGATCCCATACCAACTGAACATCCTGAAGACAATAGTTCATCAATTGGTGCCGCGGCTCCTCTTCTAGCCCCGATAGCAGAGTTATGAGAAATACCAGCATTGTTCTGACCAAGTAAGGCAATTTCAGAGCTGTTTAGGTATCTGCAGTGGGCGGCAACTAATCTATTACTCAAAAAATCGTTAGCAAAAAGATAATGAGTTGGCAGGACTCCTCTTATCCGTTTAACAGCTTCAATTTCCTTATAGCTTTGAGACAAGTGTATGGTATATCCAAGATTATGCTTCTCTGCCAAATCTCTTGAATCTCTAATGAGTTCGGGTGAAACCCTCTCTGGAGCGTGAGGAGCAACAAAACCTTTTATCCTCCCATTTGATTTGCCATCCCAAGTATTGATTAACTCGGAGGCTTTCCCAATACTTGTTTCACGTTTATAAGATGAATATTCGTACGCACCTTCGTTCAATTTGGAGTCGTCTATATCACTTAAAGTCTCGCCGAGGAAAACTCGTAAACCTGTTGAATCCAAAGTTTGAGCATATTCCGCAATGTCATTTGATATTTCGAGCAAAGTGGTGGTACCACTTTTGATCGCCTCTATGGAGGCGAGTTTGGCAANCACATTCCTCTCAGATTTGGTTAACAAGCCGCGACCAGTGGTTGGGAATTTCAAAGTTGTTGGAAATCCGAAATCTTCTAAAATTCCTTTATCAGCTGT
>PBWI01000001.1 GCA_002728195.1 Chloroflexota bacterium | reverse complement strand
GAGATCTAGTAAACCGAGGTCCTGATTCATTAAAGGTTCTGGAATATTTATATTCAATCAATGAATCAGTTGTGAATGTGCTCGGCAATCATGACTTTCATCTTATTGCTTTAGCTTTAACTGATAGAAAGCTAAGATCAAAGGACAATTCTTTAAGCCCAATATTGTCGTCAACCAATAAAATTAATCTTATAGAATGGCTTAGGCACCAGCCACTATTCCATATGGAAAAAGAACGGGATACTCTAATTGTTCATGCCGGAGTTCACCCATCGTGGAGTTTAGAGATGATCAAAAAATACGCAGAGGAAATTCAATCCATCATAAGGGGAGATGATGCAAGTGTCTTTCTTAAGGCTATGTATACTGACGATTCATGGTCAAGCAACTTAATTGGCAATAAACGATTTAATGCCATTGTAAATTCTTTTACTAGGATGCGATATTTGAATGAACTAGGTGAATGTGACTTTAAAGTAAAAGACTCCCCAGAAAAAGTAGCTGATGACCTTATCCCTTGGTACTTATACCCTAATAGAAAAATGAAGAATGACCTTATAGTCTTTGGTCATTGGTCATCTTTAGGATATTTCTATAACCATAATGTGGTCTGCCTTGATGGCGGTTGCGTGTGGGGAGGAGAACTTGTCGCAGTAGATATAAGCAATCCTGACGTACCTATAAAAATAAATAGTCTTAAATCGAAATAGGTGCCTTGATATGAGGGTGGCATTGATAGTTGACCAAATCGAAATCGTCGTAAGCATAGTCATAAATCGAATCTGGCTTTCTTTTTAAATTCAATTTTGGTAATTCATACGGCTCCCTTAAAAGCTGCTCTTTGGCCTGTTCCATATGATTCAGATACAAGTGAACATCACCGCCAGTCCAAATAAAATCTCCTACATTAAGATCACACTGTTGTGCAAGCATATGGGTAAGTAAACTGTATGAAGCAATATTAAATCCTAATCCCAAGAAAGTGTCACAGCTTCGTTGGTAGAGTTGGCATGATAATGCGCCTTGAGAGACAAAAAATTGAAACAAGGCATGACAAGGTGCCAAAGCCATTTTATTGTTCTTTACATTATCTTGGGGTGAAATGCTTTCATCAGGTAGATCGGCAACATTCCAAGCGCTGACAATAATTCTTCTGGAGCTTGGATTATTCCTTAACTGATCAATAACATTTTGTATCTGATCAATCGATTCACCACTATTTTGGTCTAACCAGTGACGCCATTGATAGCCATAAATAGGGCCTAAATCCCCGCTCTCATCTTCCCATTCATCCCAAATGTGTACACCGTTGTCCTTTAATTTATTATTATCAGTAGAGCCATTTAAGAACCATAGTAGTTCGTGAACTACACCTTTAAAGAATATTTTTTTTGTGGTTAATAAGGGAAAGCCGTCGTTTAGATTGAAACGCATTTGATGACCAAAAAAGCTACGAGTACCTGTACCAGTTCTATCTTCTTTTACCTCGCCTTCATCAAGAATCTTTTGAAGTAAATCTAAATACTGTTGCACTCACATCTCCCCATTAAAAAAATACCGNGTTATTTTACCTTTAACTTGTGACTAATAATAATCCAAAATCCAATGATCATCATTGGCAACGTCAATACTTGCCCAAGTGTTAGCCAATCGCCAAATAAATATCCAATATGTGCGTCAGGTAATCTAAAGAATTCGATAAAAATCCTAAACAATCCGTAAANAATTAAAAAAANCGCTGAAGGAAATCCAATTGGTCGTTTCTTGGAGGTGTAAATCCATAAGATAATAAATAAGATTAAGCCCTCTAGAGTTGCCTCATAAAGCTGGGTTGCATGTCTAATGGTCCCATTCACCAAAATACCTATAGATGAGTCTGTGGGTCCTCCCCAGAGCTCGCCATTAATAAAATTNCCAATCCTACCTAAACCAAGACCAATGGGTACTANAGGNGCTANAAAATCAATCACATTGATAAAAGGCTGTGNAGTCTGCCTTGCAAAGATATANGCTGCAAACANTACTCCAAGTAAACCGCCATGAAAAGACATNCCACCGTTCCATAATTGAGGCAGAGCAATTAACCAATTTATTGGNTCGCTGAATAATTGATTGGCATCATAGAANATCATATAACCCAACCTCCCACCTAGAATCACNCCAAAGACAGAATAAAAAACTAAATCGTCAANTTGTTCTTTTGAGACCGGTGACCAANCCTGCTGAACTCTAAATCCTGCTAATACATAGGCAGCAATAAAACCCAGCAAATACATGATCCCATACCAAGCAATGGCGACAGGACCAATGCTTATGGCTATTGGATTAATCTCAGGATAAACAAACATTTATCATCAACTTAAATCTACCAAGGGATGATGCCTTTGTCGTAGTTGATAGCTTTACCTCTATTNTTCCTGTTTGTTTTTGGATTTATTTCTTCAATGACTTCTATTAAACCAAGTGCGCTTTGATCAATGGTAACAACTCCTGGACCAGACAAAGGGTAACCCGAAGCTTCTAGCAATGCCGTTTCTACCATGCCTGGTGCGATCAATGCCGACATCACACCTTTTTCTTTCAAACTAACATTCATTGCTATGATGCCCATATTTAAGGCAGCTTTGCTCATCCTATAGAAATAAAATCGATCAGAATTACCCGTAATCTGCATGGATCCTAATCCACTGGTCATTGAAACAATTTTTTTCTGATTACTAAGAGCAACATTATCGGCAAAAGCTTCNCCGACCTTTANAGGTCCATAGGCATTNACNAGCATAATNTTTTCAAAAGTTGANTGATCNAAGGATCCAAAACTCTGNGCNTGAACATCTCCAAGAATACCAGCGTTATTAATAAGAACGTCAATGGGTATACCTTCGTATTTTGTCGCTAGTTGATTGATTTCATCTAAATCTGTGACGTCCAATTCTTCGATTAATATATTGGGATACTCGGCAGCTAGATCTTTGAGATCTTCAGCGCGATTTGGGCTGCGACATGTGGCAATAACATTCCAACCTTTGATTGCATAGTTTTTAGCTAAGCCAAATCCTATACCCCTATTAGATCCGGTAATAAAAACCGTTGGTTTATTTTGATCGTGTATTTTGACATCAGAATGATCGGCATTAACTGCTGTTAAACCAGTTAATAGATAGCAAAAAAAAGTGATGGAAAATATTTTAATCATTGACGATTCTTTCATCTGGTTACTCCTTAGTTGAGTTGTCTATTGTAAATAATAGTATAGCTTATTCATAACTCATTCTTGTTGGCTGCACAATTAGGTCATACAATAGTACTAAAGGAGAGAAAATTATGAAAAATGGAATGATATTATTCCTATCCTCGGTGATCCTCATCGGATTCTATGGATCCTCATCACTCGCTAGTGGTCACCACGATAGTGAATCAAACAAGCCAAGCGGAAGCGGCCATTGTACCTATATGTCTGATAATCCGTTTGCAGGAGACCCCTACAAAGCATGCAGAACAAATGTTTCTGAGAGTTTTTGTGACAGCTACCCTGATGTTGGTGACGGTATGGTCAATATTATGGAACCAGTCTATGCAGAGGGTGATTGTCCCAGAGAGGGTTCAATTGGATCATGCGAAAGAGGCGGCTGGGAAGAAGTCTATTACGAAGACAGCAACACAGGGCCTATGGGAGTTGAGTTTGGCTGTAATTTTGCAGGAGAATGGTTGACGCCTTAAAGTAGCTTTCATTAAATCCAAACTTCACTATTGAACGAAAGATTGGGTAATTTTAATAAAAGGCTATGAAATGGCACAACCTGCTAAATTAATAAATATAGAGACTAAGAAAGTGTCAGCTATACAATCAGATAATAATGATTCAATACTAGCAAGAATAGCTTCTGGTGAAAGCGGTTCGTTTGAGCTGTTGATAGAAAAATATGGAAATCTTGTGTGGTCAATTGGTAAAAAATTCTTATATAGACAATCTGATCTTGAAGATGCGGTACAAGAAGTATTTATCGCAATTTGGAAATCTGCCGATAAATACGATGCTAGTAAAGCAAAAGAAATAACTTTTGTTTCAATGATAGCTAGGCGTCGATTTATTGATCATCTGAGAAAAATTACTAAACATAAGAACCTCGAATCAATTGATGATGATAATAGTGGACATCAACTCTACAAAGAATCACTCTTAAATGAATCTACAGATCTTCAGTTAGTAAAAAATGCGATTCAAAGCTTAGACATTGATGATCAAGAATTACTTAATTTATCTGTCTATCAAGGATACAGTCATTCTGAAATTTCAAAGTTACTCAATATTCCTCTTGGAACAGTAAAAACAAGAATTAGAAGAAACTTAATAAAATTAAAAGAAATCTTTGAAACTAATGAAACGAATATAATTTTAAACTTGAATAATGCCTAGAGAAGATAAAAAACAAGAAAGACTGCTTGATTTGCTGGTTTTGGAATCAACGCAAAAGCTTTCCCTAGAAGAGCAAAGAGAATTAAACACACTCCTTGATCTTTTTCCTGAGTATACTCAAGACCATTTTCATGAAATGACGGCGCTTGCTCAGGTCAGCTTTTACGCACAAGATAACTTTAATAATGAGCTGCTACCCAAGCAAATGCGTAAACGGATTCTTCATGCCTATAAATCAGAATTAGGTCAGTTAACTATCATGGACTACATCAATCACTATATGAGGGTTTTCTTCTACAAACCTCAATATGCTTGGACACTAACTATTCTTATGACTATAGGCCTCTCCTTTGCGATGATTGAGTTTAGAACTTATGATGCAAATTTTAGATATTTACCCTTGAAGAGAGCTGTTTTAGAAAATACAGCAAATGATATGATCCAATTTCCTTGGCATTCAAGATCAAATTCTCTTGAATCCATTTCAGGAGATATCATCTGGAGTGATGAAGGTCAGAAAGGATTTATTAAGATAGCAGGTTTACCAATGAATGATCCGCGTCAAAATCAATATCAGGTTTGGATTCTGGATCCTTTAAATCATAAGCAACCAGTGGATGGTGGTGTTTTTGATGTGACTCAGGTAGATGGAACAATGATCATTCCAATTAATCCTAAACTACCAATTTCAAAAGCTGTTGGTTTTGCTATCACTTTGGAACAACCTGGTGGGGTTGTCGTCTCTAATCAACCTTTGTTATTAACGGCTCCGAAAGAACGTCCAAAAATCACTATCTAAGCTCTCATAAGAGCTCCATCCTATTACTATAGAATTATTTGTTTTCTTAGTATTTTTTTTATTTTCGGGGTAAGTAGGCAGTCATCTAAAATTGCCTTAGGGGAGTACAACTCATAAACTACCTACTCATAATAATCTTCGTAGTAACAAATACTTTAGATTTTAAATTTTAAAACATGAAAGCATTTTTAGGCACTATTTTAAAACTCAGCATTGCACTAATAATCTTGGGTTATATTTCCCTTATCGTTTATGCCCTTTTGCCCTTAGAAGAAACTCCTACTAAGGAATTAGCTGCCAAAGAAGACCTGTTCATCGAGATCAATGGCTACAATATCCGCTATAGAGAATATCAAGCAGTAAAGGAAAGCAGTCCGAATTTAATACTGATTCATGGGTTTGGAAATAATTTAAGTTCTTGGCGGTCAATCACACCGATCCTATCTGAGGTCTACAATATTTATGTTCTCGATCTCCTCGGTTTTGGACTATCAGATAAACCTACAGATTATGATTACAGTAATGCCAATCAAGCTGAAACAGTCAGTGAACTTGCTGAAGCACTTAATCTTGACTCATTCATAGTCGGGGGTCATTCCTTAGGGGGAGCCATTGCTTTTCATGTGGCTATGAATAATCAAAAAACTAAAGGTTTAATTTTGTTTAACCCAGGCATCATCAACACGGGCGTTCCTGAGTTTGCTAGATACCTTAACCTGATATTCCCTTTTGCTAGAGTATCCGCAAAACAATTTGCTGATCGTGACTTTAGAGAAGAATTTCTGAAACGTTCATATCATGATCCATCAATTGTAGACGAGCAAGTCATGGATGATATTATGCTGGGAGCAAGATCTGAGGGTTACCTTACAGGAACAACCAGTATGTTAAATAAGTTCTATGATGCCAATGAAG
>PBWI01000023.1 GCA_002728195.1 Chloroflexota bacterium | reverse complement strand
TGCTAGTTTGCTCCGTCTTGTACGGCAGCCTGTTCTCCGTGTTCAGCTAAATCAAGTCCTATATCCTCATCAGATTCATCGGATCTTAATCCAAGCCCAGGAATTTTATCCAAGATAAATAAAATGATAAAACTTACTATTCCCGAGTACGCCACTGTGGCGATAACTCCGACTGCCTGAATGCCAACCTGCCCCGCATTACCCTCTATGAGCCCTTTCGGGCCGCCGGTTATTGCTTCGAGTGCGAATATTCCGGTGGCAATAGCTCCCCATATACCACCAATTCCGTGAACGGCAAAAACGTCGAGCGCGTCATCCATATTCGTTTTGTGAAGCAGTTCAACGGCGAAAAAGCAAATCACACCTGCACCGAATCCGATTGCAAGTGAACCCATGGCGTTGACAGCCCCTGCCGCTGGAGTGATTGCAACTAATCCTGCTACTGCTCCGGTAGCGACCCCGACAGCTCCCATTTTCCCGGTTTTTAGGTGTGAAATTACACCCCAAGTCAATGCAGCAGTCGAGGCTGCCAAGCTTGTGACGAGGAAAGCATTCGCTGCGGAATCGTTGGCCTGTACTGCTGAACCGGCATTAAATCCAAACCATCCAAGCCACAGGATAGCTGCTCCAAGAACCACATATGGGACATTATTAGGTTGTAGTCCTGGGTTTCGTCGTTTACCAACTAGCATAGCTGCTACTACCGCTGCGATGCCTGCATTTATATGAATAACAGTTCCACCAGCGAAATCAAGCGCTCCAAGATCCCAAAGCCAACCATTTACCTCTGTGCCATCTGCCAAAACATTAGAGGCCCAAACCCAATGTGTTATCGGTGAGTAAACTAATGTGCTCCAGATTACTAAGAAAATAAGGTAGGTGCTGAATTTGAATCTTTCAGCAAACGCCCCGGTGATAAGTGCAGGAGTAATAACCGCGAACATCATTTGAAATGCCACGAATAGTAGTGGGGGGATATCGTCACCTTCTGCCGAGGTAAATGATATACCGGATAATCCGAGATGACTGAAGTCTCCAATAAACGCATTACCTGTTCCAAACGCAAGGCTATAGCCCCATAGAACCCAAACAATACTTACTATCGCAATCGACATGAAGCTCATCATTATGGTGTTCACGAGGTTTTTAGCTCGTACTAACCCCCCATAGAAGAAAGCCAGCCCAGGTGTCATAAAAAACACCAACGCAGTGGCCATCAGCATCCAAGAAGTATGTCCAGAATCCATATTAAACCTCCGAATTACTTGTGTATCGAGCAAATCTGTAAAAGTAACAAACCTGTTCAAATCTATTGCATGCAGTCTAAAGTTGTGATGTTTCTTAAGTATTGCGGGGCTGTTAAAAAGATGTTGCGGTGGTGTTACAAAAATATTTCTTTAGTCGTGGTAGATGATAATTAGGTCCTTCAAGAGCCAAAATACCATATATTGTTGGTCCAATTTGGAAAGAAAGTACTATATATGGTAGAAAAAGGGTTGCGTTACACATAAATATATGAATAATATAGGTTATATAGTTAGTCCTCACAAGGAGGGAGATATGGAAGCGTACTGCGTTAAGTGCAGGGCCAAGGTAGAAATTAATAACCCTCAGCAGGTTACATTGAAGAATGGAAGACCCGCAACTAAGGGCGTTTGCTCGAAAGGATGCGGAACTAACGTTTTTCGAATAGGAAAGGCCAGCTAGCTCTGCAGAAGTAAAACACGTCAAGGTGGATTGCATTCAGTCCACCTCTGACGTTGCCTTAGAGATTTACCTTCCTCAATGGTTGGTTAATGCCTCGCGTGAGCGGGGTTTTTTTTATTGCTTTTATTTTTGGAATGTTTTGTCTACTCTCTATTGTGTTACTTTTTTTAAATAAATTATGAAAAATTGGAAATAGCTAATGGGATTCAAATGTGGAATTGTTGGATTACCAAATGTTGGGAAGTCGACTCTTTTTAATGCATTGACCAAGACGGCCATGGCTCAAGCAGAAAATTATCCATTTTGCACTATAGAACCTAATGTCGGAGAGGTGGCGATACCAGATCCTAGGTTGTATGAACTGGCGAAAATAGCAAAGTCTGAGAATATTGTTCCCACAAGGATGACATTTGTTGACATCGCAGGATTAGTGAAAGGGGCTTCAAAGGGGGAAGGATTAGGAAATCAATTTCTTGCCAATATTCGTGAGATGTATGCTATTGCTTATGTCCTTCGGTGCTTTGATGATTCAGACATAGTTCATGTGGAAGGAAAAATAGACCCACTTTCGGATCTTGAAACAGTGGAAACAGAACTTATGTTGGCAGATCTAGAAACTTTGGAGAAACGACAGCCAACTTTGGCAAAAAAAGCAAAAAGTGGTGATAAAGAGGCAGGTGAATTGGTTTTTCTGATGGATAAGGCGTTGGCTCTTTTGCGGGATGGTAAACCTGTTAGAGAAATAGATATCAAAGATGGTGAAGAAACTTTATTGAAGGGGTTTCAGTTGCTGACATCGAAGCCGGTTCTCTATGTATGTAACGTAAATGAAGAGGACGCTGCCAGAGGGAATCATTATTCGGAGTCAGTTTTTGAGATGGCAGAAAAGCAAGGTGCAGGTGCCGTTTTAATTTCGGCCAAAATAGAATCTGAATTATCCCAGCTTGATGATGATGACCAGAGAGAATTTTTGGAGGAACTTGGATTAAAAGAGCCTGGGTTGGTAAGAATGATATATGAAGGCTACGATTTACTGGATTTAATGACATATTTTACGGCTGGTCCAAAAGAGTCGAGGGCATGGACTGTCCCATCNGACTCCNTGGCNCCCAGAGCCTCANGAGCAATACATACAGACTTTGAGAAGGGATTTATTAGAGCAGANGTAATTTCTTTCCCGGATTATGTTGAGTGCCATGGAGAACAAGGTGCTAAGGATGCTGGCAAAATGAGAATAGAAGGGAAGGAGTATCAGGTTCGGGATGGGGATGTAATTTTATTTCGATTTAATGTTTAAGTTTTAATTAAATCTTCAGTTCNAGAAGTTTTAAACNNATAAATCTCTTACTGCATCTTCATCTATTGTTACTCCGAGTCCNGGTCCTGTAGGTACTTTTAACCTTCCATCCTTCATTTCAAAAATGTGTGGGCTTATATTATCTCTTATGGCGCTTGGGGTTCGATCATATTCCATTACGCTTTCTTGAACGAACGGTTCTGGATTACCGCTTGGTGGGCAAGGTGGAATAGTGGATGCTACGTGAAGACTGGCAGCAATCATAATAGGAGATCCCCAAACATGTGGGTTAACCTGTATACCCATTGTATTGGCAGTCATTGCTACGTTTCGCATTTCTGAAATTCCACCCACATTGATAACATCGGGCTGTACTATGTCATAAGCTCTTTTGGATAAAAATTGTTGAAATTCATACCGCGTTCGTAAATTCTCACCACCCGCTATAGCCATTGGCAGGGCGTTTTTGACAGNCAGATAGCCTTCTATATCTTGTGCATTGACTGGTTCTTCGAACCAAACAAGATCCAAATCTGCCAATTTTTGTCCTATTCTTATGGCGGAAGATGAGTTGTATGCTTGATTTGCATCTACCATCAATTTAACATCAGGTCCTATCACATCCCTTATGGCTGTTACCCTTTTTACATCTTCGTCGATGCTGAGGCCGCCTATTTTTGTTTTCATACCCATGAAACCTAACTCTACGTATCCTTTAGCTTCATCTAACAAGCGAGATGGAAATTCTCCTTTGGTGTAATACAATCCCGTTGCGTATACTGGAACACTGTTTCTAATTCGGCCTCCAAGTAGATCTGATACAGACATCCCTAAAGTTTTTCCGGTTATGTCCCATAACGCGGTATCCACAGCGCTTATGGCAGACCCTCCGAATCCCACAGCTAAATTGGCGTTGTANATAGAGTGAAACATTTTTTGCCATAAAGACAACCTATTGGTTGGGTCNTCACCTTTAAGCAAAGGGGNGAATATTTCATCAATTACTGCCGCCGCTGGGCCACCGCATCCCTCTCCCCACCCGATTACTCCTTCATCAGTTGTAATTTTCACAAGACCTACAGATCTACTTGTGATGGTATCTTGAGACCACCCAAATGGTATGTCTAATGGTGCNTTAAGTTGAAACGTTTCAAAATTTGTTATTTTCANGGCTTTCTCCCGATATCAACGTTCAGTCCAAATNATTTTTGAGTTTTAGTTGCTTGGATGATACCAATTCGATGTTAATCATATTCGTATCCATTTAAATCTTGAAGTGTTTCATTGGNAATGTAGAATATATGATTAGAAATTCATGTCGAATAATTCACGAATACATACGAAAAATATCCGGAATATACATACGTTTGATTCTTTTAAGAACGGTAATTACCGTCTTTTGTGGGGAACAAACATTTCTATGTATGTATCAAGATGGATGCAAATGACTACCTTGTCTTGGTTCGTCTTAGATCAAACGGGCTCACCGTTCTCTGTCGGATTAGTGGGTTTTTTTGGTATGGTGCCGTTTTTATTTCTTGGTATTTTTGGCGGATTCTTAGCAGATAAATTGGATCGCAAAAAATTGATTGTTGTGACCCAATTTTTGAATCTAGTGGCTGCCACAATAATGTCTTTATTGCTGTTATATGGGTCAGTGGAATATTGGTACGCGTATATTGCAATCATTGTTCCTGGATTAGGCTGGTCTTTAGATATGCCTTCGAGAAGATCCTTAATAATGGATATGATGGGTTCCAAGGGTATTACTAATGGAGTNGCTTTAGATTCAGTCGGGATGCATGTAAGTAAAATGGTAGGCCCTGCACTTGCGGGGGCAATGATAGCTTTTGTGGGAGTTGATGGGTCCTATGTGGTGCTTACTGGATTTATGACTATAGGNTGTCTAATGATTTTGAAAGTTTCTCAATCAAAAGACAGGATTGANGTTGCCACGGATGTGGAAGAAGAGAAAGGGCTGTANCAGATATATTCCAACCTCGTTGATGGATTTAAATATGTCTTCACAAGTCAGACGATTTCTGCAGTTATCGTGATTACCATATTCATGAATCTTCTGCTTTTNCCTTATATGCAGATGGTGACTGTAGTTTCTAAAGAAGTACTTAATGTAGGACCANTATTAATGGGTATTTTAATGGCTAGCGATGGAATGGGGGCTTTGATTGGCTCGATAGGAATAGCATCCCAGGATAGGATGAAATATCACGGTAGAATATATCTTTATGGATCCCTTTTATCCTTNGGAGCTTTATTTCTATTTTCGAATTCAAACCTCTATTTTGTATCGTTATCACTGCTTTTGTTTCTGGGGATAGGTACATCAGGGTTTGGCACTATGCAGTCTACAATTGTGTTATTAGTCTCAAAACCTGAATTGCGTGGCAGGGCTTTGGGNGTAGTAACGATAGCTATAGGTGCAGGGCCAATTGGTTCATTGATAATTGGCGCGGTCTCTGAATGGATAGGGTCGACCAANGCTCTCATGATAAATTCTATATTGGGGTTTGTTCTAGTGGCNGNNTCCGGTATTTTGATGCCGTCAATAAGAGGGCAGATTTTACCTTCNAATGCNTCAAATCAGCCTACTCGNTCGGGTTCATCCANGAAGGTTTGACGAAACCTATGAAGGGTGTGCTCNGGCTGTACTGGNGCTACGGGGAGATAGGGTTCGTCTTCTATCTTTGCTACTATAAACCAAGGACCTTCCTCACNAAGAGCTTGAATTAGTACGGAATCTAACTCTTCTTCTTCGGATACAGTAAACGANTTTTCAATGCCGTTTGACCTAGCGATCATTTCCAAATCTGTTCCAAAAGCAGTGTGGCTTTTTTGATGGCCAGTTTGAGCCCATTCTTCATTATCCCAGACAATTACAATTAAATTGGATGGAGCTTCTCTTCCTATTGTCGCTATAGTTCCTAAATTCATTAATATTGAGCCATCTCCATCCAAAGAAATGACTTTTTCCTCACATGATAGAGCCATTCCTAANGCAATTGAGGAACACAATCCCATGGACCCATAGGTNTAGAAATTCCTNGCTCTATCAGAGGCATGCCATAACTCATCTGATGTTGGGCCCAAATTTGAAACCACAGGTTGCTGNTCCAGATGACTTAATATTTTTTTNGTAGCNGAATATCTAAACATTTTTCCCTCCGTGAAGTAGAGGGGTCATACATAAAGCCAATGGTTCTCTNGAGGCGTAACATAGTTTCAATGCGCCTTTCACTTTCTCTTCAAGCCNATCTTCGCTGTCGATTGTATAGTGAGGAACACCAAGAACATCTAGAATCGGTCTGGTTGATCTGCCCATGGTCACTTGGGCTATGTTGAATTCCCCATGTTCTCCTCTAAGGTTTATAAAGATAGGGATAGGTATGCGGCTTGGTATGGCAAGCCCAGCAANTGCATTAACTGAATTTCCAAAACCACTAGATTGCATGAATACNGCTGCATTTCTGCCTGCCGCATAGGCCCCGGCGGCGATGCCCAGAGCTTCTTCTTCCCTGGTTGCTGAGACCAAATGGAAGTAGGCATCTGCATCCACTAGTTTGGTAACTTGGTGGATGCTTGAGTCCGGTACATAAGCTATCAAGCTGATTTCATTTTCTTTGAGAGCGTCGACTATTGTTTGTGCCCANGTCATATTAGATTCCCATCACATGATAGCCAGTATCGACATGAACCACTTCTCCNGTTACTCCACTGGACATGTCACTGCAAAGGTACAAGGCGGTAGAAGCTACTTCATCNTGCGTTATGTTTCTNTGAAGAGGAGCTCGTTCCAGATGAGCNTTTTTCATATCTCGATAACCACTTATAACTCTGGAAGATAGCGTGTCTAATGGACCTGCAGAAATGGCGTTTACCCTTATATCATCTGGTCCTAGATCATTAGCTAGTTGTCTGACTTCGTTTTCTAAGGCAGCCTTCGCTGTGCTCATGACGTTGTAACCTGGAAATACTTTTTCGGCAGCCATAAACGACATAGTTATTATATTNCCGCCTTCAGTCATTAAGGGAGAGGCATGTCTGGCTATCGATACAAGAGAATAGGCGCTAATATCTAAGGCGACCCTAAAACCTTCTCGATCAGTATCAACAAAACGGCCACCTAAATCTTCTTTTTGAGCAAAAGCAATTGAATGAACCACTATGTCTACTTTCCCTGAATTAGATTTTATTTGGGAGAAAGCAGCTGAGACGTTATTATCATCGCTAACGTCACACTCGATTGTTGTGACATTGGGTAGTTGGGATGTCAGTTTCGCAACAGGCTCTTTTACTCGTTCATTTTGGTAGGCAGCCACTATATTGGCTCCTGCGTCGGATAATATCTTGGCAATAGACCAAGCTATACTTCTTTGGTTAGCTATTCCAAAAACTACGGCTGTTTTACCGCTTAGATCAATTGTGTACATGAGGACCTCTAGTTCAGATGTTTTCCGTTCTTATGCTGAATTTTAGGGTGTAGAGTGTTGGCTCGGCAAGAACCTTGATTCTATCATCTCAGCTTGTCTGACTCTTATTGCCTTGTTAGAATTTTGGTGCGCTGGGGATTCGTCTAGCGGTAGGACAACAGACTCTGAATCTGTAAGCATAGGTTCGATTCCTATATCCCCAGCCACAAGGATAAGTCATATTGATTGCTTGGATCCTTATAATA
>PBWI01000022.1 GCA_002728195.1 Chloroflexota bacterium | reverse complement strand
TTTATTCTTTGGTCAGGTGGAGAACCGGGAACTCTCCTTATTTTCATGGACATCGACATGTCACCTGGCCCCATTTCGGCAAACCCTATCCCTGGCACACTTAGTATCTGTTCACAATTATTCAATCCACCTAAAGTTTCAATTTTGAGTCCAAGCAAAAGTTCCCCTTCTGGATTCAATGGCCAAGGGTCCGCTTTAGCTCTATATTCGTTATCATCTTCAAGGCCCCATTTCAGTTTTGCTTTAAATTCAGACCCTACCCCTCTAGTGCCATCCTGTAATCCATGTCCAACTCCAATATCGTTGAGTTTGTACCTACACGATTCTACAAAAGCCGCAACCGCTTCAGCAGTGGTCGCTTCACAAAGTAATATCCCATGGACTCCTCTTGCTAAAATTTGTCTGATTTGCCACGCGTTATACCTGATTATCTCCGCATTTTCACCTTGTACTGGAAGTTCAACTATCACTGTGGGTGTGACATGACCAGATGGTGTGGGCCCTCCATCAACTAATCCATCCATGTAAGCTTCCAAACCACCCATATCGAACGCTCCATGCTCCATACCTATGTTTATATAATCAGCCCATATCTTCGAATCCTTTCTCCCTTGCTCATAAGTCAAGAAATCTCTGGAAAAAGAGTGTAACCCGGTGTAGTAAATAGGCTGGTCGTCATCCAATAATTCAACGGCTCTGTTGATTCTCTTAACCATTTCTAAGTCTCCTAATTCATTTCTTACCAAAACCTATAGACTATCCTTTTTAGTGTCAACTTAACTAAAGGAGTATATATGGCTGCCTATGTTATCGCCGATGTAAATATAACTGACCCTGACTTGTTCAAAAAATACTCTGAACAGGTCCCTGCTACAGTGGAACAATACGGCGGAAAATATTTAATTAGAGGGGGGATGATAGAAAGACATGAAGGTGACTGGGAACCAACTAGGGTTGTAATAATTGAATTTGAGAACATGTCTACACTAAAACAATGGTATTCCTCTCATGAATACAGTGGGCCTTTACAAATACGACAACAATCGGCCGACACTAACGTTTTGTTTTTAGAGGGAATTTAGTAAATTAATTTGACCTATCAAAAGACGTTGACAAAAAATATCCTATGCAAAACCTCACCTACGCCAGGAAAATTGATTAACTGTAAGTAAAATAAACCAGGAGAATAAAATGACCACTTATCACGTTACACATATTCACACTTTTGAAAATTGTTTTTCCGGAAATGCTGAAGCCATGGATTTATGGAAGCAAATACCTTCGCTAGCCAAAGAGAACAATGTATCTATAAAATTTTTTAAAGTTAACCCTACTGAGCACACGTTTTTCATATTGATGGAAGCTGAAGATTATTCCCACATCGAAAACACCATAGGCCAATGCAAGAAACTGGGTGATTTCAATATCACTCCTGTAATTGAACAAACCTTTTATGCTTAATGGGTAAGCAACAATGTGTGGACGTTTTTCCGTATATCTAGATGAACCAGAATTAAGGAATAGTTTTCCGAATCACGACNTCTCCACTTTAAAAGACGTGAAAATATCGAACTTTGCCCCCACAATGGAAATGCCTATAATACTTGAAAATCAGGTAGTAAATATGTGTTGGGGTTTGATTCCNTCTTGGGCACGAGATAAGTCATTTGCCAATAAATTAATCAATGCCCGAGGGGAAACCCTTCTTGAAAAGCCTTCTTTTAAGAACCTCGTGAATACTCAACGATGCATTGTTACATCAAATGGGTTTTACGAGTGGAATCCACAGACCAAACAGCCTTTCTTTATACAGCCTACAAATANGTCATTGATGAATTTCGGTGGCCTGCATACATTATGGATTGATGGGAATGGCCATCCAGTGAACACATTTACAATCATTACTACAAATGCCAATCAATCAATGTCTGATGTTCATCATAGAATGCCTGTCATTTTGGACCAGGGAAATGANCAGGAATGGCTAAGTAGAAAAAATAACTTCACATCAATTCAACATTTCATAAAACCGATCCATGAATCAGAAATATCTGTTACACCAATCACTAAAGTGGTCTGATCCACTACGGAAATCAATCAACCGTCGTAAACATAACGAGCTGCAGCCTTTTCATCCAGATCGCAGCCCCAACCCGGANCTGAGGGAATTGAAATATATCCTCCATTAACCTCTGGCACGACGGTGGTTATTTCATCTCTCCACGGAGCAGAATCAACGTCACTTTCCATAATCCTGACATTTGAAACTGAAGCGGTTAAATTCAAACTCTGATATGTAGAAAGATGTGAGTTGTAATTATGAGGCGCTATGTTTACATCATATACCTCTGCTAAATCAGCCACCTTCTTTGCCTGAGAAAAACCTTGCCATTGAACGTCGATCTTAAGGGTATCCATAGACATAGCTTCTAGGAATGGCCTGTATTGCCTGAGTCCTAATAGTTGTTCCCCCGTACAAATAGGGGTCCTTTGAGACGACTTTAACTGTGCGAGAGCCCCTGGATCTTGATTGTCTATTTCAAGCCAGAATAAATCATATGGTTCCAGGGCTTTACCTAATGCGATTGCACCTTGAGTTTTGAAGTTGTAATTAATATCTAAACAAATATCAATATCCGGNCCAACAGCATTCCTCATNGTAGATATCTGATGCACAGCATGCTCAACCAATTCCGTTGGAGTGTTTTGATCATTCGAATCAGGATTTAAGTCGGTAATCGTAAAAGGATTTTCGCCCGGAAAAATTAAATTCGTTTTAAAAGCTGTGTAGCCTTGATCAACCGCTTCGACCGCACATTCTCCCAAGTCATCCATCGTTTCCAAAATAGGTTTGTCGTACATCTCTGGGTGCATAGCTCTATACGTCCCTAAATGTGACCAATAGACACGCTGTTTGTCTCTATGTGGACCTCCATGAAGTTCATATACAGGTACACCTGCGTCCTTTCCTTTAATATCCCAAAGAGCTAGTTCCAACCCAGCAATCGCCATTGCAGTAGCNCCACCAGAGGAAGATCGGGTGCGCCTGTACATATCCATATAAAGTCTATCTACTGGACGAGGATCCTTACCTATNAGAGCAGACCCAATGTCTTGAACTAAACCAGGTAGCCCCTTTCTAAANATCCCAGTCCCAAATTCACTATATCCGGTAATTCCCGTGTCAGTACGAATAGCACAGAAAATCCATACCAAATCCTGGATGGATTTCACGACAAAAGTATCTATTTTTGTTATTTTCATATCACCCATTTCCTACAGTTACTTTTTACACAAGGATCTATTTGTCCCAAGAATATTTTCTTGCGGCCNCTTCAACCAAATCACAACCCCAGCCAGGTTCAGTGGGAACCTCCATGTATCCTTTATTCACAACGGGCAAAGCAGTGAACAATTCATCTTTCCAAGGAACGGTTTCAGGGTCACTTTCCATAATCCGAACGTTCGACACAGAAGCACATAGATGAACTGACTGAAAACTTGCAAGCTCTGAAGCTGGATTGTGAGGCGCTATGTTCATCTCATATGTCTCTGCGATATCGGCNACTTTCTTTGCAGGTCCAAACCCTTGCCATTGAACGTCAACTTTCACAGTGTCCATAGCATGCAAATCAAAATAGGGAAGATACTCTCGAACAGTAAATCTTTGTTCTCCAGAACAAACGGGTATATGGGTAGAGTTCCTTAATTGAGCCAAGGCTTGAGGGCTTTCGTTATCATGTTCTATCCAAAACAGATTATAGGGCTCCAATGCTCGTGCTATTCGAATAGCACCTTCTGTTTTNAAGTTGTAATTAATATCCAAAAGTATGTCTACAGATGGTCCGACGGCTTCTCTCATCACAGAAATTTGCTTTTCCACGTGTCGGACAATATCGGTATCCGCTCTCTGATCATGATCTTTATCATCTCTGCCTTGGGATATTGCCATCGGGTTGTTCCCCGGCCATACAATATTTGTTTTGAATGCGTCGTACCCTTTTTCAGGAGCNTCGCTAACTGCTTGAGCAACAGCATCCCAATCCTTTAATGGNTTATCTGGGGCCAAGTTAGGATCATGGGCTCGTGCGCTNACCATATGTGACCAATAAACTCTTTGAGAGGACCTGTGCGGCCCACCAACTAAATGAGAAACGGGCAGACCTAAAACTTTCCCCTTAATATCCCAACAAGCTAGTTCAACGGCGGCGATACCCATCTGTGCGATTCCACCTGGTACGTCCCGAAAATTCCTGTAAAGGTCAAAATATATTTTTTCAACAGNTCTCGGGTCTTTCCCGATGATCAGCGGCTTAAAATCTTCAACAAATCCGATAAGTGAGTTTGCAATAGCCCCTCTTCCGAATTCACCGTATCCGGTGATACCTTCGTCGGTTCTTACCGCCGAAAACAACCAAGGCCGTCTACCCCCCTTAACCACAAATATTTCNATGTCAGTAATTTCCATAATCAATCTCCATTTCAGCCATCCACTCCTAATCATCGTGCTTAGGAGGGCTGGTTCATGTTGGCCAACAATAGGGATCTTACTTGCTGTAATTCCAATATGTCCACATAGAGCATCAAACAAGTTACTCTTATTGGGGGAGTACACAGTTGGAGTGTGTATAATCCATCTCAATTTACTGAAAATGATTTATAAAGGGGCTAGTAAATTGACTTACTTTAATTCACGAAGATCTGCCGTTGTTGCCAAAAATGGAGCAGTCGCAACCAGCCAACCACTTGCGGCCCAAGTAGGTTTACAGATCCTTCAAAAAGGAGGAAATGCTGTTGATGCCGCTGTTGCCACTGCTGCAGCTTTGAATGTGTTAGAGCCCATGTCTACTGGAATTGGCGGCGATATGTTTGCCTTAATATGGATGGCCGACACCAAAAAGGTGACCGCTATTAACGGCAGTGGGCACTCCGCAGCAGGGGCCAATCCTGAAGATGTAATTTCCAAAGGTTATAGCTCAATACCTAATAACGGGCCTGATGCTGGATTGGCAGTCAGCGTACCAGGTACCGTGGATGGCTGGCATAAATGCCTAAAAAGGCATGGAACGATGACATTGAAAGAAGTGCTAGAACCTGCAATTAGTTATGCAGAAAACGGATATGCCGTCACAGATGTAATTGCCTACCAATGGGGAGAATCTGAAGCTAAATTNAAACAGAGACCATCAGGTTCGGAAATGCTATTAAATAACAAAGCNCCTCGTCAGGGTGATTTTATAAAGCTGGAGAATTTAGGGAAATCACTTAAGACAATTGCAGAAGATGGACCCGAAGGTTTTTACAAAGGAGATATTGCGCNAAAAATATCTAATTATGTACAGTCGCAAGGAGGGTGGTTAACAGAAGAAGATCTGGCCAAACATAGTTCCGATTGGGATGAGCCCATATGCACAAATTATCGAGATGTTACTGTGTGGGAATGTCCCCCAAATGGTTCTGGTATNGCAGCACTGATGGCTATGAACATCGCTGAAGGGTTTGACATAGCTTCAATGGGTCCTCAATCCGCAGATAGGTATCACTACCTAATTGAGTCCCTTAAGTTGGGATATGCAGACGCTTTACAATACGTGGCAGACCCGAGAGTCACAGACGTACCTATAAAAGGTCTATTATCAAAATCTTATGCTAGTGGGCGCAGGGAAAAAATAAGCCCAGATAGAGCTATCACTGACGTATCCTATGGAAAACCTGTACCAAATGCAGATACAGTCTATTTAACCGTTGCTGATAAAGATGGGAATGCCTGCTCTTTTATCAATAGCTTGTACTCAGGATTTGGCACCGGTTTGGTAGTGCCTGAAACTGGTATCGCCTTGCAAAACCGAGGATCTTTATTCTCACTAGATTCTTCTCATCCTAACTTTCTGAGAGGCAATAAACGACCATATCAAACCATAATACCCGCAATGGCAACGAAAAATGACGAAATGTGGCTTAGTTTTGGGGTTATGGGTGGATTTCAGCAACCTCAAGGACATCTACAAGTTATTTCAAATATGGTTGACTTCAACATGAATTCCCAACAAGCTTTAGATGCTTTACGGTTCAGCGTTGATATTGAAGAAACAGGCGCGGTTAGAGTTGAAGAAGACATAGATCCAAAAGTCGTTTCAGAACTAACCAGAAGAGGGCATGAAATCAAAGTGGTATCCGGATATAAAAGAATAATGTTTGGTGGAGCTCAAACAGTTAGTCGAGATCCAGAAACTGGTGTGCTTACTGCCGGATCTGAACCTAGAAAAGACGGCGCAGCAGTAGGTTATTAAATAAAAGCAATAAATCTCGCCTANATTAAATTGGTTTATTTTTTTTTGAATGCGGCTTTCTGCCCATATGTTTCTCACCACGAGAATAGGCTAACTTGATCTGTTTCTGGCGTTCTCTTGAATTAGTTATTTGAGAATCTGATAATTTCCCATAGCATTCAGGACAGCTGACCCCCTCTTCGTAAAAAGGGGAGAGAAAATCATCGGATGACACTGGCTGCTGACAACCATAACAAAGAACATACTCACCCTCCTCAAGGCCGTGCGTCAGTGAAACTCTATCATCAAACACGAAGCACTCTCCTTCCCACATACTTTCATCCTTTGGGATTTCCTCCAAATATTTAAGTATCCCGCCCCTTAAGTGAAAAACGTTTTCGAATCCGACCTGTTTCATATAGGCGGTGGCTTTCTCACATCTGATACCACCNGTACAATACATAGCAATTTTTTGAGTTTTGTCTTCTATACGGGATAAGCCATCAACCCAAACTGGAAATTCGCTAAAATTATCTGTATTGGGGTTAACAGCATCCTTAAACTTACCCATAGATACCTCGTAAGTGTTTCGGGTATCTATTACCATCACCTCATCCTGACTAATAAACTGGTTCCAATCTGCCGGTTCAATATATTCACCTGATTGAGTCAATGGATCAACATGTTGCATGCCCATTGTCACAATTTCCTTTTTTATTCTCACTTTCATGCGCCGAAAGTTTCTGGAAGAACTTTTTGAAAACTTGATCTCCAACTGATCTATTTCGTCCCAAGAACGAACACAGTCTATTACCGACTTTATAGCCTGGGGTTTCCCTGCTACAGTCCCGTTTATTCCTTCTTCTGCCAATAAAAAGGTTCCCAAAACCTCATTTTTCTCGCAAATATTGAGCAATGACTCCCGCTTATCATTTAAGTTTTCCATGGGGGCAAATTTATAAAGGGCCGCCACCGTTAGCGGGGATTGAAGGAGCCTNTGTTTAGGTATCGGCTTTTCCATGATCTTATTAAATTCAATCTTCTAATTATGGATGATTATTCTGCCTCTCTGACTTCTGGGTCAGGCCTGGCATCTCCCGGTCCGAGAAACAATTCCCAAGGGCGAAAGGATTCTACGAACTTTTTTGCATCTTCCATAGAAGCTAAGCCCTTTTGAGCACGTTCTGGGGTCATTGTAAACGTCTTAGCAAACGCATCAAAACCGTTCTTAGTTTCCCGAACACCTCCAATCATTTCTTGTTTATCTTCCGCTCGTAAAACTAGTTTCTGGCCTTTCCTAGTAAATTCCCAAAAGATTTCCATAAAACGTACTCCAAATCAAATAATTTACATAAGAGTTTACCGTGTTCTGAGGTCCTTAAAAAGCATCAAGGCCAAACCCAGAAGGTTTGACCTTGATAAAAAGAAACATTNANAAGCCCGTTTCCTANGTTATTTTGAACTTAGGAAACACCTGAACTAAATTATTCAGGCAACCACATAGGCTGACCTGTGACAATACTCCATAATAGGGTGAGGGAATAGCTAATCTCTAGCCATCATTTCCTTACCAACCCATATGCTCCAAAGGGTGAAAATGATATAGCAGATACCACCTATCATTTGCATTGTCTGAAGTGTGCTGCTCTCAAAACCGCCAATAATACCAGTGACGAGACTGACAACGGCGACTAGTGCGACTATATAAGCAACATTTTTGTTGATATAGTCTTTCTCAGATATGCCCAAGACAACCAATAAGAATCCTAACGACCAAACTATTCCTCCGAACTGGTTAATCCCCGAAGCGCCTCCATAAAGGCCTCCATTGTTTACGTCTCCACCGATTGCAGCCGTTAAACCTGATGCTATTACCCAAGCGGCTGTACCAACGACAACGAATTTGATGCCGAGGCTAGAGAGTGCATCACTGCTCTCAACAGCAAGCCTCATAATTCCATGCATCAGAACTATCAAAGCTANACTGATTCCAATTGACGTGAGCGTTGTTAGTGTAGAATTGGCCGTAAGAGCCGCGACTACCGCATTACCATCAGCTGGATCAACATTGCTGCCTATAACTGCTAATTGCTGGATAAAATAAAATACCAAGCAGACCACGGGCCCTGCCATGAGAGCCAGCCCACCCAGTTTATTTGCCGATATTGTGCCCATTTGGATCCCTCCTGAACCTTTGATTATGGACTTNAAACAGTACAAACAGGACTATTGCCCTGCCTGATAACTTTATTATCTAGGTTAATAATCTTTTAACCTAGCATTTTTTGGTGCATTTTTTTACAAATATAAAATAAATATAAATTGTTTAAAATAGTTTAAAATCAACTTATACGAACAGATATGGAGTTATAGAAATGCCGATAGACTCAAAAATTATGATGGATATATCAAGGGAATTATGGGCTGCGAGAGTCGACGGAAACCCAGCAACTAACCCTTCAGAAACTCACCCTGACATTACTATTTCAGACGCTTACAGTATCCAAATGCAGCTAATAAATGAAGCCTCAAGTAACGGCGAAATAATCGTTGGAGGCAAGATAGGTCTTAGTTCAAAGGCAAATCAAGAAAAATTTGGAATAGCTGAACCAATATATGGGCATTTATTTGATTCTATGATCCGCCCTGAAGATGAGCCAATTGAAATATCAAAAATGTTTAGACCAGTAGTAGAACCGGAAATATGCTTTCTATTGGATAGCGAACTGAAGGGTCCTGGCGTCAATGTAAGCACCGTACTCTCTGCAACTAAAGGAGTAATGCCCGCATTTGAAATAGCTGACTCACGACTAAAAAAACAAAGCTCAAGAGTAGAAGATAATATTTTGGATAATTCTGGGGCAGCGATAGTTCTACTCGGTGGAGTATTAAGCCCGGTTGAGAATATAGACCTTAGACTAGTTGGGATGATACTGGAACGAAATGGCTTAGTTATCGATACTGGGGCGGGAGCTGCCGTACTTGGACATCCTGCTCAGGCTGTAGCAGGATTAGCCAACAAATTATCAGAATTTGATATGAGCCTCAAAGCCGGGTCAATAATAATATCTGGAACACCCGTTGCTGCTGTACCAGCTTCCAGCGGAGACCATTTCACTGCCAGTTTTGATCGACTTGGCACAGTATCAGTAAATTTCGTTTAACCCACCTGAACGCCATAAGGAAATTTTCAATGCCAATAGAACTGAGAAACTCAACATGGGATGATTTCCCTTTAGTAAAAATAATTAACGCAAGGGGTGAAAATGGATATAGGACTCAGGTAGATTTCGATGCACACCAATTAGTGTTTGCCCCAGACAGATCCATTATTGCGTTTGATGGAAACCATATGGTTGGAAACGCACTTAGTTATGAGATGGACATGTACGTACCAGGAGGTATTTCAAAAATAGCAGCCGTAGCTTCTGTTTCGGTTCAAGCCACTCATCGTAGACAAGGAATCAACCGCTCTGTAATGAAGTACCAACTTGAGGATATATATTCTCGGGGCGAACCACTTGCGGTTCTACAGGCATCTGAAAGCATTATTTATGGAAGATATGGGTATGGACTTGCCTCATTTGAAAGTAATCTGAAGATAGAAAAGGTAAGGAGTGCCTACGCAAAGGAACATGTCTCTACTGGCCAAGCTTATTTCATAGAGGAGTCTGAGGCTAGAGAAATATTCCCCCAAATATATTCTGAAGCCATAAAAAATAGAATTGGAATGGTCACACGAAAGGAAAATTGGTGGGAATTCCGTTTCAGAGAACCCGGGCTAAAAGGAGGCGACCCAAAATCTTGGTTTGTGAAATATCAGGAAAATGGGAAAAATGATGGTTATCTGCGATATACCATTAATGGAACAGAACTGAATGTTATTGAATTAATAGCATGTACCCATCAGGCATACTCATCACTGTGGAGAATTTGCCTAGACATGGATCTCATTGACGTGATCAAAGCGGAGCACAGACCTGCAGATGAAGAATTGAAATGGATGCTAGCAGATCCCCGTCGGTTAATAGAACATTCCAACGATAGGTACTGGGTCCGACTAGTTGATGTGAAAGTTGCTCTCTCTCAGCGTTCATATTCGATTGACGGGTCTTTAATATTCAAAATCCAAGATGATTTTCTTCCTTGGAATCAAGAGGTTCTAGAATTGAGTTGCGAGTCAGGAGAAGTATCTTGCATCAACTCCAGTAAAGATCCTGACATAATATTAAATGTGGGAGACTTGGGAGCAGTTTATCTCGGAGGAATAAATTTCTCGACCCTCCTGTCGGCAAATAGAATAGAAGAGGTAACCCAAGGCTCTGTATCTAAGGCCAACCTAATGTTTTCCACACCAAGGAAACCCTGGGGATTTGATGGTTGGTAACACAACGCACTTTGTTGTTACAGCGTCCCGAAATTAGTACTTTCTGCAGCGTTAACCAAAAAGGAAGATCTGAACTTAACTCCCCATTTTTCGTTCTCACGTATGAAAATCCATAGAGTCTGAAAACGATTGTATTCACTGCCATCGGAATGGATTCTTGATTGAACCATAGTGAGATGTACTTTATCGGGTCCTTTCTGAAACGCCTCAATGCATCTCGAATCCGTCCTGACCCACCCTTCTTCCTTCAATTTTTGAGTTTGTTCATCAAATTTGGCGTTTATATCAAGTGCAGTGTGCCAAACTTGTATTTGATTGGACCCTGACAGTCTCAGGTGCGGAAAATGTATTTCAGCCACCATCGCATCGCGGTCTCTTGAGTTAAAACCTTGCAACCAACGTTTATAAGATTCTTTCGCTTTTTCTACCTCTTTTGTCATAGTTCTTCCTTGGCAACTTATATACCTCTTTCAGACATACCGAGAGGTAAATAAGGATATCTATTCATTAATTCCTCATTAATCGTTAGACCCAAGCCTGGTCCTTTGGGCAAATCTACATATCCATTATTCTGTCGGGGTAAACCCTCGATAACTTCAAAATAATGAGGTTCATAAAATTCAGCATGGTATTCCTGAATTAAGAAATTCGGCATTGCTGCATCCAAGTGCATACTCGCAACAGTGCCAACAGCCGCATTAGTATTGTGGGGGGCCATCATAATGTGCTGGGATTCCGCCATACCTGCTATCTTCTTCAGCTCCGTAATTCCACCGGCGTTGCATATATCAGGTTGAAGAATATCTACGGCTTCATTTTTAACAAGTTCAAAAAATGGGAACTTCAAATAAAGTCGTTCTCCTGTGGCAACCGGTATATCAATCCTAGATCGAACTTGCTTCATTTCTGATACATTTTCCTGTGAAACAGGTTCCTCAAACCAAAAAGGATTGTATTTTTCTAACCTCTTCCCAAGGTGTACGGCAGTGTATACATTAAATCGTGCGTGGACCTCCACGAGTATATCAACATTTGGGCCAACGGCTTCTCTCACAGCAGCTACTCTATCTTCCGCGAGTTGCGCTTCCTCTGGAGTGATAGTCGTATATGCAACTTTCCCAAAAGGATCAAATTTCATAGCAGTGTAGCCCATTGATACAACTTTTTTTGCTTCCTCTGCATTTTGTTCAGGAGTCCCGGGGGTTGTATACCACCCATTAGCATATACTCTTAATCTTTTTTCATAAGGGCCGCCAAGAAGTTCATAAACAGGGACTCCCAAAATCTTCCCCCGCAAATCCCATAAAGCTATGTCTATCCCAGACAGAGCCGTAGAAAACAGTCTTCCACCTCTCCCCAAGTTATCCTGATGCAATCTAGTCCAATGTAACTCAACGCTCATAGGATTTTTTCCAACCAAATAGGTTTCAGCCCATTGCTCTAACAAAGAAGCCACAATAGGATCATGGCTAAGCATGGAAGATTCACCTATTCCCTCAATCCCTTCATCGGTCAGTATTCGAACAATCAGCCAATTTCTTTTAGCATTTTTATGTTTTGAAGAGAATATGTTTATTTTCAAACCAGAGATTTTCATAATGGCTCCTAAGATATAAAATCATCTACATTGGGACATATCCTAGTATAAGGTCCAATGTTTAGCACATCTTTACAACAAACACGGTTGATGAAACCTCCGGAGGAAAATAAATGTCGTTGGTAGAAACAGAAAAAAAAGATCAGATCTTTATAGTGAGGATTAACCGTCCTGAAAGATTAAACGCGTTGGGATATGAAATCAGGACACAACTAGCAGAAGCTTGGAACGAGTTCCGAGAATCAAAGAATCTGGAAATTGGCATTTTCACAGGTACAGGAAGGGCATTCTGTGCTGGAGAAGATATGAAGGAATCTCTTGAAGTTGGAATTGTTGGAGGCAAAAGGCCCTCCATTGAAGATCCTCTCATGAATGGCAATCTGGAAAAACCCGTCATAGCAGCTGTAAATGGATATGCTATGGGAGGTGGTTTTATGTTGGTTGAAGCGACCGATCTACGAATCGCCGTCCCAGAAGCCATATTTGAGGTGTCTGAAGCGAAAAGATGGCTTCTGGGCGGATACAACCACGGTCATATAGCCAAACTTCCTCATCCAGTGGCGACCGAAATGGCTATGGGATTCAGATTCACCGCTCAGAGGTTCCACGAAATTGGTTTTATCAACCGAATCGTTGACAATGACGACTTAATACCTACCGCTGTGTCAATGGCAGAGCATATGCTAACGCTTCCTCCTGCATCCAGAGTAAACACTACCCAGATGATGAGGGAAATGAAACCCAAAATAGCTGGGAACCTAGAGCGACTAGCTGAAGCTCTAAAAGACCATGGAGACAAGAATGACCTTATTGAATCCAGAAAAGCTTTCGCGGAAAAAAGAACCCCCAATTTCTCAGGGTGGAATAATCCAGATGATAGATACAGTGCTCCAACTTTAGACTCTATTGGATAATTGTCGGCAATAACAGTTGTAAATTAGGGCAAGAAATTAGGACAATGTACACATATATTCTGGTGCCAAGATTTATATGAAAATTAATTTGCTCATAATGATTGCTTTAACAGTGCTGCTCGTCTTGCTAGCACCGCTTTTGGTAATCGGCATCATAAATCTTGGCAATAACATAAAATCCAATGATGCAAATGATAATAAGGACCAAATTGTAGAAGATGTAAATGGAAGATCTGAGCTATCATCTATGGGGACCACCCTTATCCTCAGTTATCCTAGTCCAATACCTACATATACTCCACTGCCAACTTACACCCCTGTCCCAACATATACTCCGCTATCAACATACACACCTGTCCCAACATATACTCCATACCCAACTTTGACCCCCACAGCTACTTTAACTCCCACCCAAACTCCTTCTCCTACACAGACTCCAGAACCAACCTCTACACCCATAAATATCCAAGCAAATCAAGCTCAAACATCTCAATCTGAGCCTCAAGCATTTACTCCTCTAATAAAATTTTGCAATTTCTCAAGTTCTTTGATCCCAAAGTTATCGGATGAAGAACTGAAGTTCTTTAGGGCAAACAAACTATCTGACAGGGCTCGCTTTTTCCCTTCAAAGATATTTGATGACGAAACCACTAAAATTGTCGTCACTGGCAACCTTATAAATCCGCCTGTGGACCTCTATGATGATGGCACCCATGGAGACGACGTGCCTAACGATGGCATTTACTCGAGGGCCTGTGTGTCAAAAGACGATCTCAACCTAGTTCTGGGGGACTTCAACGGAAATGCTACCTCATATGAATATAACGGAGGGAATTTGAGGGTCGTTAATTCTGATCTGAGAAACACTGTTTCTGTAATTCGACTGTCTGATTCACTTACTAGCACGAAACACGCTATGTTCATGAANCTCGGGAAGGAATCTTACAAAAATGTCAGNGAAGGCAAAGTGGAAAATCTGCAAAACCCTAAAAAATGCGAAGCCTGCAAAGAGGTATTAGGTGTGCTTGGAGATTCAGTAGACCANTTGATATTGGTNCCCGACGAACCAGTAGCCAATGCATCGACTGGAGAATACACAAATTACTATAGAACTTCTGACAACATAAAAGGCATCATGACATACGGAGACCCGATCTGTGACCCAGTAGGATGGAGGAATCACGGTAAATCTGGAAACGTAAATGAAGATTATATAAATGCTATATTTGGATGCCCATCCAAATATCTGGACGGGCAAGATTACTCTAGGTTAAAGGGAATCATATGGGCTGGATCCCCTTCTTTGAACGGTCTAAATGCTGAATTTGGACACTGGGTAGGAATAGGACCTAGAAACGGTGATTTCCCAGCAGATAGTGGCATAAGTTGGAATTCTTTAGANAGAGAAAATTTAGACGGNAANACAACAGTNACGGGACCTTATCCAATCACTGGTTCTTTATGGGACCCTAAAAGAGGATCGCCATATTCAGTTCAGGTACTTTCAAATAACAAATGGCATGATGCCAGGATAAAAAAAGAAGGGGNAAATACATTCAAACTGGTCCCGCTGAATGCCAATCACTATCAATTCGACAACATTCTTCTTTACATGATGGGTTTCATNTCATATGAAGATGCCAAAANCGAAAGATATTACTACCTAGAGGATCTAACTTTAGACGACTGCACCACAGGGGAACAACATTTGTTGTGCTCCGGCCAAGATACTGCGATCGATAGCAGCAACTATAAAAACGCAATAGAAATTACAGCGGAAGACATATTAATCAATTATGGCGCAAGGGACCCCAAATATGCTCCAGATACAACTCATCTAAACGCCCCTTCCGTAATACTTACNGAGGAAGTGCCGTCNGACGCTGCGGTAGTTTGGTATGACTTAATTTTCGGGTGGTGGAGTACAGAGACCCAATACAACGAAAAGTACGGTGGTCACACATGGAANTCAGTTACTCAAGGTAAGTCTACAATTGCAACAGGATACTGACGAAAGGTTCTAAAACTGACTATTCATCCCAATANACTTCAAATACGGTATGATCTCCTGGCAGACCTTTCAACTCAAATTCCATTTCTTCACCAAACTTCAAATCTCCTGCTGAGTCAGCCATTCGTTTTGTGACTGAGGAGATCAAAATTTGTTCTGCTTCTGCTTTCGANGAGATTCTGGCAGCCTCACTAACCGCTCTACCAAAATAATCTCCATTCTCCAGGATAGCCTCTCCNGTATTCAATCCAATTCTTACATTTATCGGAAGATCCGGTTCTTTTGCCCTTAGAGTTTTAAGTGTTTTTTGTATTTCCATAGCACATATTACTGCATTCCTACTACTCGCGAATGCCGCCATGAAGCCATCACCCATTTCTTTTACTATGTATCCNTCATGATCTCTTATAGCGTCGCTCAGAATTCCTTCATGCGTTCTTGATATATCTCTAAATTTAAGATCTCCAAGCTCATTAACCAGGTCCGTTGATCCATACATGTCGCTGAACAAAAATGTTACTGTGCCACTTGGAGGAGGAGAGATGTTTTTAGCATCCGCCACCTCTTGGAGAACCACAATTATAGCCTTGCCTTCAGCNAATTCAATGCGATCACCGTTATTCAATGTCAAGGTGTCGGCCGGATTTATTGCTGTCCCATTGTGTGATGATCCATTGGAGCTGTTGAGATCTCTCGCATACGCCTTATCTCCCTCAGCCCAAAACTCTATATGAGTTCCCGACACGTAGGGATCGTCTACTGTGACGTCACAGGCAGCAGACCTACCAAGCACCAAGTGTTTGTCTGTTAGTATCTGCCGATCAGATTGCTGAGAAGCAGATGATATTTCAATTACGTATGCCATTTCGACAATAATTTACCAGTAATAGGAAATATTTGTAAATGGTCTATTTCATATTTTCGTCTGTGGCCCCGACAAATTGCACTCTTACCTGAAGCTACCACCACCCATGTTGCCACCACCCATGTTGCCGCCACCCATATTGCCGCTGTTATACATATCATTGCCACCAAAATTACCGCCACCCATNTTGCCGCCACCCATATTGCCGCCGTTGTNCATATNATTGCCACCAAAATTACCNCCACCCATGTTGCCCATCATTCCTCCCATATCGCCCATCATTCCTCCCATATCGCCCATCATTCCTCCCATATCGCCCATCATTCCTTGCATCATGGTGCTATCACCCATCATATTTTTCATCATGTCACACATTTGAGAACCGTCACCAATTACTGTTACCCAGACTGGGTCAGAAGCATCACTCGCAACAGTTCCATTTGCATACCCAATGGCTGACACTTTATATTCCCCAGGAGGAAAACATGCCGCCGGCGTAGGCCCTATTTCCCACTCATCCATGTATGCGTCAGTCCCAGAATCGGCTATCAATTCGCCGTCCACAAACACCTCTATTCTCATATTAGGAGCTGCAGATCCACCTATCATCATGGGGCCGACGATACTTGCATCGTGAACTGTTGACCAATCCCCCCATTCATCTCTAACACCATACACTGTAGGTGTNTCTACATCCGTAATTTCTATATAGAAAGGGTCAGATTCGACCTCCGCTCCAGTATTCCAATCTCTGGCAACAGCTATAAGTTCGTAATAGCCTGGTTTTAACATGTAATTTGACCATGCCTCCCAACGACCATCTTGCATCACTTGGGCATGTGCAAGTTCATCACCATCCAATTTCACGTGAACCTCTACATTAGGTTGAGAATAACCTTGGAATCCAACGTATCCGGCCACAGTNGTGTCTGAAAGTATTGTATTACCGAATGAGTCGTAATATAGCAATCCTTCAACTACTGGTGGTTTCATATCTCCACCGCCTGCTCCTATATTGATATATGCTGTTTGAGACCATGAGCTCTGCATACCATTATCACTTTCACTGTAGGCATTAATTTCATGATACCCAGCTTCGAGCCGATCATATGTTTCTATGTACCATGAGCCATTCTGATCTGAATAGGTATCTCCGATTTGTTCACTACGTGAAATTAAAACGACGTATACATTCGGGTCGGCNTATCCNTGGAACCATAGCGTGTCTGAGTCTGGAACATCTGTACCGCTCAACTGTCTACCGTTATTATCGTACCAATACGCCTGTGGGGTAGTTGGCGTCATAACATTCCCAGACCCTGGGGGATGTATATCTATCCAAAAATCCTTAGAGGGAGGTCCTACTAGCCCCGTAGACGGATCAATCTGTTCAGCTGTTATTAGATAATCGCCTTCCCGCATTTCTCTGTCCGGGTATATTGTCCATGAGCCATCGCCCTGGACGATACTTTCCCCTATACGGTTCCCATCTGCTCTGAGCACAATATCCATATATGGCTCTCCCCACCCTCGAAATTCTGGGAACGGATCATCAGTGTCTCTAGTCTCTTCCCACATATTGTTGTTAGGGTTATTACCAAACATAGCATCTATGATCGGTGCCTCATTGGGCCTATTCCCTTGCCCACCCTGTGGTCCTTGGCCAGATCTCACGTCCATTGTTACGGTCTTGGTATTAGACATCTCACTTTCATTNCCTGCCATATCAGTAGCAGTGAGAGTCAATATGTTTTCTCCTCCTGGNAAATCTTCCATAGAGAATACCCAATCACCATTTGATTGAGTTNTGGNATNNNCAATATANTCCCCGTTGCTNNAAAGANTAATCNNGTCAATGTCGCCGGAAANAGAGATNTTCCCNCTTATTTCGCCTTGGTTGTTGGGGACTGGGGCACTCATCCGANCCGGAGCTTCAAGGTCTACCGTAATTTCCAAAGCTTCTGACAAGTCACTCTCATTACCTGCAATATCAGTAANTTGNGCATATATGAGGTGAGTTCCATGCGGTAATCTGNCATCATNTGCTTCAACTGTCCATAGNCCTAATGAAGAAACGNTATCTGATCCAAGTTCATTGGCAGAACTATCAAATATTTTCACTGTGGCGCCTGGTTCCCCTGTTCCAGAGAAGGTAGGTTGAACATCGTTAGTCAGATCATCGTCGTTACGTTTACCTGTATCAGAATCCACGGTCAAATCTGGTATCGAAGGAGTATCTATTTGAGTATCAATTACTATGAGTGCCGGTGTTGAAGCCTCACTAAACACACCCATTTGATTTTGTGCTTTTGCGTAGATACTGTGCTCTCCTTCAGAAAGCCCATTCACTTCGATCGTGCAGGTACCTTGATAATCATCAGCGTCACAAGTTCCAATCTCAATATCATTACCCCGATATAACCTGATATTAGGTTTTTCTCCCAAATTACTTGACCGCTCTATATCAAAAAACACCCCAACAGTCCTGTTAGTAACTCCATCGCCTTGAGTACCTGTATCACTTGTAGAGCTAAGAACCGGCGATGCAGGTGGCTCAGGAGCCGCACTATCTGATCCAATTATCTCAAGGGTATAACTTCCTGTACCTCCCCCCTTACTTAGAATAGAGTATGTACCGGTGTACCTTAGTTCATATGATGTAATTTCAGAGTCTATTCCATTCGAAGGAGGAGTTAACGCTTCAGAGGAATCATCATCAGATTTAACCACCTTATCGTTTGGGTTCACCAAATCTATAGCTGCGTCTAATTCTGACCCTGATCCAGCCATCATTCTTATCGTGACCAGTTCGCCAGCCCTACCGTAGAAGGTCCATGGATCTATGTCACCCCCACAATCGATTTTTGAGTCGACTTCCGATCCGTATTCGAGCTCATTGTCAGAGATCTCTTCCTCTGAGGGGCAGTCAACACCAAAGGAGGCTAAATCACTTCCAGAAATACCTGTGTCAGAACTACTTGTACCCGCAACCCTAAGATTCTCATAAGAGGTAAGGTAATTTCCTAAGGCAATACCCCTCATTCCTGCTTCCATAAATAAATCAGTGGAAACTTGAACAATACTTTGTGATTCAACCGCGACAGTTGTGGAATATTCTGGTGTCCCATCGATAATCAAAGATAAGTCCCTTATTACCGAATTAGGACTTCTGTTCGTTACAGTAGCAGTAACGGATACCTCACCATCACCCAAAGGGGTTACATCAATCTGATCTATCGATAACTGCGATCCGCTTATGACTGTTTCATCAGTAGACACTGACCATATTGATGTTCCATATTGAGAAAATCCAGATATTGGAACCGCAAAACTTACATTGTCCTGATCTTCCGATACCGTATTTGCCACCACCGGAGCCCAACTCTGGGACGCTTCATCAAATCTACTAAATTCGACTGACCAAGCATGTCCCGACCAAGTTCCGTCTTGATTTGTAGCAAAGTTAGACTTAGGGATGTTGAATGATATTAGACTCGTGAGCCCATTTTCCATGAATCCGTCTGTTTCCACTTGTACATATGTCAGTACATTCCTATCTGACCTTGGGTCAAGAACTGGAGGGGTAACATCAGTAATGATGACATTGCCTGAAGAGACATCGGATGAATTCAAAGATTTTATTGTAACTGACGTGAAATCAATGATGGATGTAGACTCCACTAAGGGTCTTGTCCAAACTCCTTTCCCTTCCTCGCCGTCGCCTGCCATTGGAACATCCATCTTAGTCCATATCTGAGGATGAACACGATCAGAG
>PBWI01000021.1 GCA_002728195.1 Chloroflexota bacterium | reverse complement strand
AAAGCTGCTTATATATCGCAAGCATCAGAAGAACGGCCTGATCTGCAACAGCCCACGAATTGGCCCCACCGTTATTGGCGCAAGGAATTTCAAGTTCTGTGAGTAGATCAAGGTTCATTCGGTCATATCCGGCGGCTAAAAGCTGTACGAGTCGACATTTTTCCATGGATTTAATTACTTCGTCTGAAGGATCATGCCCATAACACAACAAAAAGTCAGCATCACGAACTTCTTCAATACGCTGATCCTCTGTGGATGATTTATCAAGCACCACAATGTCATAGTCAGCAGGACAATATGACACAACCTCTTCTACCAACTCCTCTTTAAGACCCGTTAAAAAAACTACCTTTGTTGAACCCATTCTATTTTCCTTGCATTAATCTACTCAGCCACCATATCTCTGGCGAAGTATATCTTTTAGTTTTTCTGGTGAAAAATCCTGCGCTTTGCAAACATCTATAATTTCTTTTTCACCTTCCTCCACCTTAGCGATGGCTGTAGGTAAATCTTTCACAATATCTTTAGGGATACTAATTACACCATGTTTATCTCCAAGTAGAAGATCCCCAGGGTTTACAGTAACTCCACCGACGGTAACAGGTATATTTGCTTCAACCAGATGTACATTGGCTCTTGAAACCAAAGCTGTCGTTGCAAACGCATTGAAACCCCATTCCTGCATTTCATCTAAATCCCTCACCCCTCCATCAGTAACAACACCCACACAATCTAATGAACTGAATATTGCACTTTGGACCTCACCCCAAAATGATCCGATAACGTTTGGATGATCTAAATCTTTCATTACCATTATTCTAGGGCCAGGAATTTTCAGCACCTCATCAACCATTTGTACTCTGGAATAATTCATATTCTCCGAAGCAGGTGTCGATGCTTTTATTACTGCTGTCACAGCGAATCCGGCCATAGTACCCATATCAGGGAACATGCTTTTTATGTTTGGAGTCATGAATCCTTCTGTTTTGGATCGGATATTAAAACTCTCAATAGCATTGGAAACTGCACAGGTTTGCATATTGGCGACAGAATCAAATTCGCTTTGGGTTAGTTCAGACACTTTTCAACTCCCATTGTTGCTATTCATTGCTCATTTATCAAAGGTGAAAACACAGGCGAATAATAACAGACAAGCATGGACATTAGTTAATTAAAAAAACCACTTAAATCTACATCTCTATCCCATTCAACCTCCGATGTTGACCGAGTGACATCTAAGTCTATAATTGGGTTGTGTTCAAACCAGATCGAACTCAGGTTAGAAAAAGCTAATTTCAATTCTGTTTTTGTATATCAAAACGTAGATAAGGAGACATAAAAATGGCACGAGGTGAAATAGGTTTTGTTGGATTAGGAATAATGGGAAGACCCATGGTAAGAAATTTGATGAAAGCAGATTATGCGGTAACGGTCTACGACATAGTTGCTGAAGCAGTTGAGGAAATGGCAACCGAAGGTGCGACACCGGCTTCATCTGCAGCGGAAGTCGCGTCAAAAAATTCCATAGTTATAACTATGGTGCCAGACTCTCCTCAGTCTGAAGCTGCTATCCTGGGTCCGGGTGGTGTGTTAGAAGGCGCATCAGAAGGAGATACAGTAATAGACATGAGTTCCATCGCTCCTGCATCTTCAAAAAAGATAGGAGAATCATGCAATGCTGCAGGGGTGAATTTTTTGGATGCTCCTGTGAGTGGTGGAGAAACTGGTGCAATCGAAGGCACACTTGCCGTTATGGTAGGCGGAGACAAAGAGGTGTTCGACAAAAACTATGACATGCTTACAGCAATGTCAGGCAGTATTGTTCTATGTGGAGGGCATGGAGCAGGAAACACGACAAAACTCGCAAACCAAATTATAGTCGCCGGAAATATAGCTGCTTTGGGAGAAGCTCTAGTTCTTGCTAAAAAATCTGGAATAGATCCAAAGGTTGTATTTGAAGCTATAAAGGGAGGTCTTGCGGGTAGTACAGTTATGAACACTAAAGGCCCAATGATGTTAGAGGGAAATTTCGACCCAGGTTTTCGAATAGTTCTTCATCAAAAAGACCTTCATAATGCAATATTGACTGGAAAAGATGTGGGTGTACCGTTAATGGTAACAGGAATGGTGCAGCAGATTTTAGGATCTTTAATAAACGACGGAAAAGGAAACGCTGACCATTCAGCCATCGCTAATTTTATGGAGGATATTGCGGGTGTAACCATAGCAGATTAATAAATTTTCATACTTCCAAATTCTCAGAAGGAGCCATATTAGGATGTCCGGCAGAAATATACCGTCAAAGTCAGAGGTAGATTCCTATCTTAAAGATACTAATTGGGGTAGGTGGGGTGATAAAAGTTCTGCCGGGGCCATAAATTTAATAACTAGGGAAAAACGACTTGAGGCAATATCGCTTGTTAGAAATGGCAGGTCGGTATCACTTAGCCGACCTTTACCAGTTACCCCTGCGGGCGACAATCCAAGACCTGCCCAGCATTACATGCACAAAGAAGAAAGACCTTTTAACGGTGGTGCAGCCATGGATTATTACGGTGTTTTCTACCATGGGACCGCCACCACTCACATAGACGCCTTATGCCATGTGTGGAACAAAGATGGAATGTGGGAAGGTAAAACCCACGATGACGTGATCAAATTCGGCGGTGCAAATTTTGGGACAGTAGATGAGTGGAAAGAGGGTATTTTAACTCGAGGCATACTTCTAGATGTCCCCAAACATAGAAGGAAACCATACGTGACCTTGGAAGAGCCTGTACATGGTTGGGAATTGGAAGATATAGCGAAAGAGCAGGGAATTGAAATCCGGCCAGGCGATGCAGTTTTTGTATACAGTGGACGTGATAAGTATGCCTCAGATAATGATGGTAGATGGGGCACTCCAGAGGGAAGACCAGGACTGCATGCATCATGCTTACCATTCGTCAAAAACAATGATATTTCAATACTGGGTTGGGACATGATGGATGCCTCGCCCAACGAATATGAGGTTCCCTGGACGGTACATGGGGTTATTTTTGCATACGGCGTCGCCTTGGTAGACAACGCTTTTTTGGAACCGGTTTCAGAAGCATGTGCAGAAGAAGAGACTTATGAATTCATGTTGACCATAAACCCTCTATACGTACAAGGTGGAACAGGATCTCCTGCAAATCCCATCGCAGTGTTCTAACCGTTAACCGACCAACACACTGTCAGGGGGTCAAATTTAAATAATTCAACCGAGACCCTCTAGGCAGCAATATTACTTCTTGGATTTTGGTTTCTTACCATTTTTGGATGGTTTCGACTTAGTATCTTTTGAACTCTCTTCCTCGTCTTCTATTTCAAAGTCGCCCACACAGGCAATTGACGATACCGAGTCACCGTCTCTAGGTTTAAATATAGTTACGCCTTGAGTTATCCGTCCTGTCAGACTTCTTATTTCACTCAAATCTGTTCTCATAACCTGAGCATTCTCTGAAACCAAATATACTTCGTTAGTTTCATCCACTATTTGAGCGTCTGCTATTAGCCCTGTATTTTTCGTTAATTTAAATGCACGCAGTCCCAAGCCACCACGTCCTTGACGTCTATATTCGCTAAGAGGATTTACTTTACCTCTCCCTAATTTACTCACCACCAATAACTTGCTTTCATCATTTCCAACATCCATAGAAACCACCCTATCCCCGGTTCTCAGTGACATTCCCTTCACACCTCCAGCAGTCCTACGGCGGACCGGCAAATCATCTACAGAGAATCTTATTCCCATACCTTGCTCAGATATGAAAATGATGTCATCCCCCGACTTAGCCAACTTGACAGAAACAAGTTCATCTTCACCTTTTAGGTTCATAATTATTAAACCTGACGGGCGAATATGTTCTACATCATCCAAATTGATCCGCTTTACTCTACCTTGCTTGGTCCCCAGTACTAAATATTCAAATTCTTCGTACTGTTTTTTACCAACACTTATCAAGGCACTTATGCTTTCTGTGTCCCAAACATTTATTATGTTGGCTACCGGCACACCTCTGGTGTTTCTACTTTGGTCGGCCCTTAATTCATAACCTATTTTGGACAGAACACGCCCCTTATTGGTAAAGAACATTAACTTATCATGACTATCCACAACCATTAATTCTTTAACCGGATCATCATCTCGTGTATTCATTCCTGAAACACCCCTACCACCCCTGTGCTGACGCCTGAAGGTATTCGATTGAATACGTTTTAAGTATCCACCCTGGCTTAAAGTAATTACGATTTGTTCATGAGCCTCTAATTCCTCACGGCTGAGATCATATGCATCATGACTGATGGTGGTCCTTCGTTTATCACCATATTTACTTTTAACTTCCTCAGTTTCCTCTTTAACAACATCCAGTATCTTGCTTTCATCACCAAGTAACTCTTGAAGCCCTTTAATGGTCTCCTGAAGTTCTTGATATTCCTGTTCTAGCTTTTCTCTCTCCAGAGCAGCCAAACGTCTCAATTGCATATCCAAAATGGCTTGCGCCTGAGGTTGATCTAAATCAAAAGTTGACATTAATTCGGTTCTGGCATTCTCTACATCTTGGGAATTCCGAATGAGTTTAATGACTTCATCGAGATTACTTATGGCAATCCGAAGCCCGGCTAAAATATGCGCTCTTTCTTCTGCCTTTTTTAACTCAAATTCAGATCTTCTTCTAACTACCTGTTGCCTGAACTTTATGTATTGCTGTAATGCTATTTTGAGAGTTATGACCCTAGGTATGTCGTCAATAAGAGCTAGCATATTAGCGGAGAATGAAGATTGAAGGGGCGTTTGTTTGTACAAATTATTCAGCACTACCTGCGGCTGCACTCCACCTCTGAGCTCTATGACAATACGCATGCCGTCTCGATCAGATTCATCCCTTACCTCAGAAACACCTTCAATCCTACGATTTTTCGCTAACGTTGCTATTTTTTCTACTAGCGCGGCCTTATTAACTTGATAAGGAAGCTCAGTCACCACTATTTGCATCCTACTGGCATTCCTCGGCATCTCTTCAACTTCCGCCACAGCCCTAACAACGATTTGACCTTTCCCAGTAGTGTAGGCTTCCCTTGCACCACTGGTCCCCATTATGGTGCCCCCTGTGGGGAAATCAGGTGCTCTTACATATTTCATAAGATCTTCTGATGTGGCATCAGGGTTATCAATTAAAGCGTTAACTGCATTACAAACCTCTCGCAGGTTGTGAGGGGGAATATTGGTAGCCATACCTACCGCGATACCAGAAGCACCATTGACTAATAAATTTGGCAATCTAGCCGGCAAAACAACTGGTTCTCTTAAGGTATCGTCAAAATTTAATGACCAGTCAACTGTTTCCTGATCAAGGTTCGCTAGCATCGCTTCAGATACAGGGCTCAATCGAGCCTCTGTGTATCGCATCGCAGCAGGAGGATCATTATCAATGCTGCCAAAGTTACCTTGCCCATCAACTAAAGGCATCCTGACAGTGAAATCCTGAGCCAATCTAACCATAGCTTCATATACGGCCAGATCACCATGAGGATGCCATTTTCCTAAAACTTCTCCCACTAGTCTGGCGCTTTTCTTATAGCCTGATCCAGGTCTCATCCCTAAGTCTTGCATTGCATATAAAATGCGTCGTTGGACAGGCTTCAAACCATCCCTTGCGTCAGGCAATGCCCGTGAGACAATCACACTCATTGCATAATCGAGATAAGAACTTCTCATCTCTTCAACTATTGAGGTGGTTTTTATAAATCCAAATTCAGACTTACTAGATGTCATAATTTTTTACTCCAATCAAAAGAGTTACATCGACAGCTATATAACTGGGTTTCGGTCCCTGCAAAACGGAAAGGATACAAGGAAAGTATCCTAATTTCCAATAGTCACAATTATAGCACAAAAAGTAGTGGTTTTGTGACTATTAAACCCCTTTATGTTGTGGATGAGGCTTTGAAAACTAGAGTTTCAAACAATTTATCGAAATGCGGAGGTATTTCCCCTCTCCTTTCTGGATGAAATTGCACGCCCAGAACCCAATTATGATTTGGACTTTCAAGTCCTTCAATTATCCCATCTTCCATTGACCAAGCAGATGCCATGAGATTATCAGATTTTTGAGCTTCACCTATTCCCTGATGGTGGCGATGATTTACCCGAACAAAGCCTCCAGACCCTACAGTTGCAGATAATTTACACCCGGGAGAAAGAAAAATTCTGTGATAACTGGAAAGTCGTTCTTTTCCATCTATCTCTTCACTATTGTGGCCGTCAATATTTTGAATTAATGATCCACCCATTGAAACATTTAGTACTTGCATCCCCCTGCATATTGCCAATATTGGCAAATCCGCCTTAAGAGCAGATTCCAATATAGGTAATTCCAATTCATCCAAATCCTCGTTATACCATGAACCAGAATTCGGATCAGCATCTTGAGAATAATGTTTCGGGTGTACGTCAGCACCCCCAGCTAACATGAGTCCGTCAATATTGTCGATTATTTCAGGCACTCCGTTAAAATTCGATGGGGTGATGAGCTTCACCGAGGCTCCAAATTTTTCTAACATGGCGGAATAAGGTACAGATCTTTCGTAATCTGAACATGTAAGACCTATGGTTGGGGTGTTATATTCTGCCATCTAAAGAATCCTTCATGATAAATTGTGATAATCAGGGGTCCTCTTTTCTCTAAATGAGGTAAGAAACTCCTTATGAGCTGCAGTTTGCTGTGATTGACTGAAAAATCTGCTCTCAATATCCATAACTTGATCTATATCGTCGTTATGTTGATGCTCTATCATCATCCGTTTAATCTGACTTAATTGCCATTTGGGGTTAAAAGCGATCGCAGCGGCCAGCTCAATAGCTTTGTCCAATAGTTGATCGTCTGGAAATACATGGTTTACTAGTCCAGACTCCAAGGCTTCATCTGCTTCAATGAATCTACCTGTTAGCATAAATTCCATGGCCTTGGACATACCGACAGTCTGACTTAAAAGGGTGGTACTACCAAATTCGGGGGTAAGCCCTATGTATGCAAATCGAAAGGAAAGTTTGGCACTTTCTGACATTAATCTAATGTCACACCCTAGAGGAAGAGTTATCCCCATCCCTATAGCATATCCATTGATAGCACAAACAGTAGGTTTTGATTCTTTCATGAATATAGGCCATTTTGGAAAAGCGGCAGTCTCACCATCCGCTTTTCTTGATTCGCCTCGGGCGGTCGCTTCGAAATTGCTGACGTCTGCACCAGCTGAAAAAGCCCTACCCGCCCCGGTAATAACTATGGATCCCACTGTATCATCATTGTTAAAATCTCTAATTTGCAGCCTCAGCTCCCTATTAAGATCATCATTGAAAGCATTTAAAAAATCAGGCCTATTCAAAGTTATAATCCCCACCCTGCCCATTTGTTCCACTAATATAGATTCATATCCCATACGAAATCCCCTCTTAATGTTTACCTGCCGTCAAGTTATCATAGCTCTAGATAGCTAACAACATAAAAACTGTACTGAACAAAAATTTAGGAAAAAATCATGAAAATTACTGATGTGAAGGCGATATATCCTAATTATAAAAACGTCGTGCCTTCTTGGCGTACTCACTTTTGGCAAATAGTTGTTCGAGTAGAAACCGACCAAGGTATTGTTGGTCTCGGATATGGGGGCGGTGGAGTCGCATCAGTTGAGGTCGTAAACAAACACTTCCGGGAACTACTTTTAGGAAAAGAAATTAACGATACGGAAGACATTAAAAAAACTTGGGACATGCTATATTCTGCTTCTCTCCCATACGGAAGAAAAGGCATTGCAGTAATGGCCTTAAGTGGAGTGGACCTTGCGCTGTGGGACCTTCTTGGAAAAGCTGAAAACTCTCCTGTTTATGCATTGATAGGAACCCGAAACAAAGACTCTGTTAGATCTTACGCAACCGGTACAGATGTTGAATGGTATTCAGAATTGGGCTTTACAGCCCATAAATTCCCACATAGGTGGACATCCGAAAAAGATGTTGACACAGCTGTTTCTACTGCCAGTCATGCCAGAGATATACTGGGTCAAGAAGCCTTGTTAATGATTGACACCTACATGTCGTGGAGTTTCGAAACTACCCTAGAGATGTCGGAATCTTTAAAGAATTTTAATATTTACTGGTTTGAAGATGTCGTTAACCCTGACGCACTTGATGCTCAGTCTCAACTAAGAGAGTTAGTAGCCCCAATATTAATTGCGGGTGGCGAACACGAATTCACTGAATACGGCTATCAAGAAATCGCCAGAACTTCAGCTTTAGGTCTATGGCAACCTGACATCACTTGGTGTGGGGGTATAACATCCGGTATTCGAATAGTGGAAATGGGTCATTCACTTGGGATACCAGTGGCCCCTCATAGAGGGGGAGAAGTCTGGGGTCTCCACCTCATTGTATCTTCGGATTGTGATAACTTGGCGGAGGTACTTCCTGGTACAAAAGATGGAAACAGAGACGAAATTTGGGTAGGGGAACCTGTAGCTGCAGACGGTTATATTGCCCCAACAGAGGATCCTGGATTTGGGGTCAAGGTAAACGAAAAACTTTTATAAGGGCCAAGTATAAAATCTTTCATTTCCCATATCCCGAGGAATCGATCAACCCCTTTATATAACCATACGTGTACGCAAATCCCACCATTTTTGAGTTTTCGCCGGCCATATGAGGAACATGGTCGGGCATCAACATATACGGATAGCCTAGCTCTCCGTACAAATCGACACATTTTTTCATGTCAACATCACCATCATCGATATAGGTCTCTATGAAATCAAGAAACCCGCCTTTGATATTCCTGAAATGTACATTAAATATCTTTTTACGCTCCCCAAAATACCTGATAACATCGAAAATCTCCTCAGATGGATTCTCTAACATTTCCGTTACTGTTCCTTGGCAAAAATTCAGTCCATGATAATCACTTGGATGTAAGCCAATGAATTTTTTTAATCCATCTACGCTACCTAAAACCCTATCCACCCCTCTAAAACCTTCTGGCCTAGGCATAGCTGGATCGTGGGGATGTAAAGCCATACGAATTTTATTCTCATCAGCTACCGGCACTACAGATTGCACAAAATAATCTATTCTTTCCCACATCATGTCTTCCGTGGTAGGACCAGACAAAGTTAACGGAGGCTCTTGCACAGCATCGTGATATCGAAAGGCTCTAGTAGTAGATCCACCTCTCCATTTTTCATCCTCAGTGCTTACCACACCCAGCAGAGTCAAATTATATTTAACCGCGGGAATACCTGCCATTGAACAATTTCTGATGATATTTTGAATCATCTCTATTTCTCTATCTCTGTCAGGAGATTTTCCCAACATAATATTGGGGTTTTCCGCATTAGATATTTCATGTGAATTAAGCGGCAGAGGAATAAAATCAAGCTTTAGGCCAAAAGATTCTACGTGCTCTCTATATTCTGTTAATAATTGTTCATTCCAGTCTTTTGGCTCTCCCGGCGGGAATCCACATATGTGATTTACCCCGAGCTGAGAAAATACTCGATAATCGTCATCATTTCTGGCTTTAAGTTGTGTTCCAACATGCATTCAATTCACCAATCACTTTAATACGTCTATTTTATGGTCCTCTATATAATCCCAATCAATTTGATACCCTAATCCAGCAGAATCAGTTGCCACTATCACCCCGTTTTCATCAGGCGAAACATCATCCACTAGACCAAATTGATGCGCTTCAGTAGGCATCCAATACTCATAGTAGGCACAATTTTGCACTGAATAAATAACATGTAAATTGGCAATGTTCATTAATGAATTGCCAGCTGTACCAATCTCGCAGTTATATCCAAATCCTTCTGCCATGGAACATAATTTCTTAAGACCAGTTATCCCTAATTTCGCGGTAGTTCCTCTTACTAAACGATTGGATCTGGTTCTAATTGCGTTAGCACCCCAATAAAATTGGTTATCAGACTGGTCGCTCATACATATCGGAACCTCTAACCTTCGACTCAAGTCGCTAATTGCCTCTAAATCAAAATGTGAAACGGGATCTTCATACCAGTAAAACCCGTTTTCATCCAAAGCTCGTCCTATATACAATGCCTTTCTATAGTCATATCCGCAATTTGGGTCAAGCATAAGTTCTATTTCAGGCCCTACCCGATCCCTAACCATAGACACCATTCTTATTACTTCATTTGTGTCCATTACACCCGGATGAATCTTATATGCCCTGAATCCTCTACCAACAATTTCTTCTGCCTCATTCACATACCCAACAGCATCTCGATGACGAGGTGGATAGGTGGCGTAAGCACTTATATCGTTTCTTTGATTTCCAAGAAGCTCATGAATAGGTAGTTCTGCTCTTTTACCGGCCGCGTCCCACAACGCAATATCTACAGGAGCCCATGCTGCCATATTTATTCCTTTACGTGCAGCCAATATCTGTAACCTACTCCACAACCACTCTCTTTTAGAAACCTCCATTCCTAACAATTCTGGCTTCAAAACCCTCAAGATAGGGTCATGCATAGCCTTGGAACCTTTCCTAAATTCACCAAGAAAGCAATTTCCCTCAACCCCTTCATCAGTGAAAATTCGTAGTACTCCTTGCTGAACGGTGCCAGAGAACCTTCCAAGGTCTGAGTCCAATCCAGTATCAGGTAAATCTCTTTCAACAACTTCAATCGTAATATCCGAAACTTTCATTCGACTCTCCTAAAAGGGGCTTCATTAAAAGATTATATAAGAATCCACAGTGTTAGAATTTCATGATGGAATTGTTAAAAAGGGCCCAATCCTGGACGCCTAAAACCACTATCTACTACGGATGGATAGTTATTGCAGTAGGAGCCTTAGGCACTTATGCCTCTTCGGGCTCAGCACAAGTGACCCTTGCAGGAATTCAAACTCTTATTTTTGAAGACACAGGTTGGGATCGGAGCACCATAGCACTTGGAATAACCATTGGAACTTGGGTTGCGGGTCTGCTAACGCCTGTATTCGGGAAAATAGCCGATACTCATGGTCCTAGGTTGGCTATGCCGTTAACCTCTTTGGTAGTCGGGATATGTTTTTACTGGATTGGAGGAATGTCTGCTATCTGGCATTTCTATGCCGCGTACATCATTGCTAGAGGCTTAGGAAATCCTGTTCTTATTGGAGTGATGCCTCGTACAGTGGCAGTGAATTTTTTTGATAGAAGAAGAAATCTAGCCTTGGGTCTAGTATCGATGGCAAGGCCTTGCTTCGGTGCCATAAATGTACAACTAATCACTCTTATAAGCGCTTGGTCCAGTTGGCGTATGGCCTACAAATTACTTGGAATTTATTCCATTTTCCTGACCTTACCTTTGTTACTTTTTATACGAAAAGATCCTGAATCAATCGGACTATTGCCAGACGGAGAACAAGGCAAATCGTCAAGTCAAGAACCGGTCATGTTATCTAAAAAAGTTGCTAATGCCGACACGCATATATGGTCCGCGGGAGAAGCTGCAAAAACTTTAACACTGTGGGCAATAGTGTCGGCGGAATTCTTGATAATACTTACGTCAGGCACCATTGGGTTCCAATTAGTACCTTATTTACATGAGTCTGGTTTACCCATCTCTATAGCAGCATTAGCCTGGACATTGAGCACTCTTCTGAACGCATTTTCTAATCCAATATGGGGATTTTTGTCAGACATATATTCCCCCAGAAAATTAGTACTAGGCGCAATGCCAATATGTCTAGTGGTTACATCAATTTTTCTTCTTATAGATGGTGGATATCCAGGCTTCGCATGTGTAGTTATATGGGGAGCCGCTACCGGTGGTCTTAATGTCCTTGGCGGAATGCTCATAGCAAACTATTTCGGAAGACATTCATTTGGATCAATATCGGGAATCATGGGGCCCTTTCAAATCATTGGATTAGGGTTAGGACCTATAATAGGCGCAATCATGTACGATGCCACTGGTGGTTATATGTACCTTTTTGCATTTGCAGTTATGGCATACCTCGCAGCAACAATACTTTTCTTCTTTGCAAAGCCACCTACATTAGAAATAGTTCGATCCGTAGAAACCCCTTAATATGAAAGTTTTTAAGGTTTACACTCACTCTTTAATTTTCTTCACACTTTTCCTAAGTATTTCCTGCGTTCAAGCAGCAGGTTCTGGTACGGACATCGCAACTGAATCTATTGCAACAAAGACTCGCATTGCATTGGCAGTTAGTGATTTAAGTATAGGAACACATAGATTAGCTTTCGGGATTATTGAACCTGGATTTGGACCCATTAAAAATGATGAGGTTAGGCTTGAGACTTTTTTTCTTCAAGATGAAAAAAATCCATTGTTAAAAGAAACCTTAGCGGCTAAATTCCAAAAGTGGCCCTCAAGTAATAAAGGTGTTTATACAAGCTCAGTCACATTTGATAGGGCAGGCAAATGGGGAATCGGCGTAACGTTCGAAGCATCTAACGGACTTATTAAAAAAACTTCTTCTGTTATAGAAGTGTCCGAAAAAAGTCTAGCGCCAATCGTTGGGGACAAAGCATACCCGTCAAGAAACATTACCCTAGCTTCTACCGGCGATATGAAAGAACTAACGACGGATCCAAATCCCCACTCTCCGTTCTATAAATACTCTATTGAAGAATCTATAAATGAGGGACTATTTTCCCTTATTCTTTTTGGCTCGCCCGCATTTTGCACCACAGGGACATGTGGCCCACAAATGGATATTGTAAAAAAACTGAGTGCAGATTTTTCCAAACAAATGGTGTTTATACATGTCGAAATTTATGAAAATCCGTCAGATATAAAGGGAGATTTATCCAATGCCAGTGTTGTGCAAGCTGTTAAAGATTGGAATTTACCTAGTGAACCATGGATATTCTTAGTTGATGAAGACGGAATTGTTAGGCAAAGATTTGAAGGATTAGCTACTTATCAAGAAATCAAGTCAGCCCTTATTCAAAATAATTTCATTAGCAGTAAGTAATGATATGATTATTTTCGAAGGCCGGCCCTCAACGGGACCGGTCATTTGTTATTAATCAAATTCTAGTCAGTATATGAATCTTATAGAAATTACAGAAATTTTGGATTCAGATAGCAATTATGGAGAATTGTTGTCTGAAATCGAAAAGGGTAAATCTGGTACGCGAGTTCAGGTTATAGATGAGGCTGTGCCTTTTCTCACTGCATCCATATGGAAAAAATTACAACTACCTATCCTTTTGGTTTGCCCAACTCCAGAACATTCGAGACGTCTATATGAACACCTATCGGCCTGGCTAGAAAATGAAACTCAACCGTTAAGATTCAGTGAAAGCGAAATATTGCCATTCGAAAGATTGACGGAAGACCTCTCAACCACACAAGAAAGACTGCATACTCTAAATCATCTTTTCAGAAATAAATCTCAACCATCACTTATAGTAACTTCGGCTTCAGCTCTTTCCCAAAAAACGATTTCAGCTCAATCATTTAAGGAAAATTGTTCTACTTATTCGCAGGGTGACAAAGTAAATTTAGAAGAGCTCTCAAGATACTGGCAGCAGATGGGTTACTCTTTTGAATCAAATGTTTCAGACCCTGGGACAGCGAGCCGGAGAGGAGGAATTATAGATGTATTCCCAATAGGTGAAAAAGTACCCTACCGTGTTGAACTCTGGGGTGATGAAATAGACAGCATAAGGACATTCGATCCGGGTACACAAAGATCAATAGATATTGTGGAACAGTTTTCTATAAGCCCTGCTAAGGAAACTTTGACAACATCAATCACAGAAGATGAGTTTGACCGGCTACTTTCCCATGTAGATCTATCTCAGTGTAATCCAGAAGAAATCACTCGGTTCAGTTCTGAAATAGATCAATTATCGAAAGGGCATCAAATTGAAGAACTAGGTTTGTACGCCGGTTTTTTCAACCATGGAACTTTATTGGACTACTTTCCCCAAAATGGGTTGCTAATCGCCTATAGGAACATAGATGCGATGAATTCTGTGTGGGATGTTGAGGAAAGGTCTAATCAATTGAGAACAGTAAAAGAAAATCGCGGCGAGCTTCCTATCAATTTTCCAACCGATAGGATCCCTTGGGATGAAATAGAAAACTCCATACATCTCTTGAAAAACAATTTGTTCTTGATGCCTTGGGGAGCCTCAGATCTAGATAACAGCAATACTATCCCAATGCCGTTTAGCTCGCCCCCTTTGTATAAAGGGGATATGGAAACATTATGTGAAGATACATCTGAATTCATAAATGGAGGAGATAAGGTTATTGCCATCACTTCTCACCACTCTAGGTTAAAAGAACTTCTTAAAACTCTAAGTCCTTCCCAACCAAAAGAAACCGCTATATTAGATGATCTGGACCCCCTATCAATAATAGGTGTTGATACTGCAAATATAGGTGATGGATTTGTAATCAATACATCAAAAAACCGTCTAACCTTACTTGGTGACAAGGAAATATTCGGTATAGCCAAGCAAAGGCGGGCCAAAAGAACCAACAAAGCCGCCCGAGAAACCTTTTTTGAAGAAATCTCTCCAGGAGATTACGTAGTTCACGTAGAGCATGGTATAGCTAAATTTATTGGTACGGATAGTAAATACGATGAGTCTGGAAACCACGAATATTTGATTCTCCAGTATGCTCAAGGAGATAAGCTTTACGTCCCTATGGAACATTTAGACAGAGTGGCCCCTTACGTGGCTCCTATGGACAGGTCCCCTTCGCTGACAAGATTAGGAACACAAGAATGGTCTAGAACAAAAGAAAGGGTCGAAAAATCAACGCGAGAAATGGCTATGGAATTGCTCTCAATATATGCAGCAAGACAAGTCACCAAAGGACACGCAACTGGTCCAGATACAAAATGGCAATTCGAGCTTGAAGAATCATTTCCATATGAGGAAACGGTGGATCAAATTTCCACACTTGCAGAAATAAAAGACGATATGGAATCTGAGAGACCAATGGATAGGCTCATATGCGGAGATGTAGGTTACGGTAAAACAGAACTAGCCTTAAGAGCTGCCTTCAAGACGGTAATGGATGGTAAGCAAGTGGCAGTGTTAGTTCCTACGACAGTGTTAGCTCAGCAACACTACGAGACTTTCCTAGAAAGAATGAAAGTTTTTCCTGTGGAGTTATCTGTCCTGAGCAGGTTTAAATCAAATCTAGCCCAGAAGCAAACCCTGGAGGCACTGAAAGATGGGACCATTGACATATGTATCGGCACACATAGGTTGGTTCAAAAAGATGTCAAATTCAAAGACTTAGGCCTTGTAATAATAGATGAAGAACAACGTTTCGGGGTAATACACAAAGAAAAACTTAAACAGATGCGAAGCCAAGTTGACATTCTTACTCTCTCCGCTACCCCTATACCCAGAACTTTACACATGTCTCTAGCCGGAGTAAGAGATATGAGCACCATAGAAACAGCTCCTGAAGAGAGGTTACCAATAAAAACCTATGTTTCTGAATTTGGTGACGAGCTTATAAGGGAAGCAATTCTTAGAGAAATGGACCGACAAGGGCAAGTGTATTTCTTACACAATAGAGTTTATAACATTGAATATATGTCTGAATACATTAGGTCTCTCGTCCCCGACGCAAAAGTCGGAATCGCCCATGGCCAAATGTCAGAAAAGGAATTAGAGAGGTCAATGTCAACCTTCTCACAGGGAGAAACTGACGTATTACTTTGTACCACCATAATAGAATCAGGACTGGATATACCAAATGCGAACACCTTGATCGTTAATCGTGCAGATTCATTTGGTCTAGCTCAACTTTACCAATTGAGGGGACGGATCGGAAGGAGCTCAAAAAGAGGCTATTCCTATCTCCTCATACCCAAAAGTCAAAGTATGACTGAATCGGCAGAAAGACGGTTGAAAGCAATGCTTTCAGCTACAGAATTAGGTTCAGGTTTCAAAATAGCCATGAAAGATTTGGAAATTAGAGGGGCTGGAAACATTTTAGGAGCCGAACAAAGCGGCCACATACATGCAGTAGGTTTTGAACTTTATACCCGACTTTTAGCGACAGCTGTTGAAGACCTCCGATCCCAAGATTCTAAAGAAAGTGATCAAGTAAACTTCCCACCTCCTAGTTCAGTAAGTATAGATTTAGGGATGCCCACTGGAATTTCTCAAGACTATATCGAGGATCTCCCATCACGACTGGATATTTATCAAAAATTAATCAAATGCCGAACAATAAATGAAACTGATTTTCTCGAACAAGAATTAAAAGACAGGTTTGGGCCATTGCCATGGCAAGCAATCAATCTCATATTTACCGTGAGACTAAAAATCAAATCATCTGCAACTGGAATGGAATATATAAGAAAAACAGGAGATAAATTAGTAATTCAATTTCCTTTTGAAGTAGGAGGAATGAGAATAGCACTACAAAAATTAATTGGTTCGGAATGGACTATTGGAAATATGCAAATAAGATCAAATCTAACTGATCTAGGTAGCAACTGGGAAGGCAAACTTGTCGAAACTGTGGATAGATTAGGGGAATTTCAATCAAAAATGTCATCCGAATTAATCAAATCAGCAGAGCCAGCCTAAAAAGTCAGGACAAGGCATCTATAACATCTGAAAGTTGAGTCATATTGGAAATTTTTGCACACCTTGTGAAATCGGAGTGATTACCATCTCTATCAATCAGTATCGGACGCACACCCGATGCTTCAGCCCCATCAATATCTGACCCGATTTGATCTCCAACATGAAGTGCTTCTTGCTTTGAGACTCCCGCAATCTCCATAGCTTTTTGGAACATCAAAGGATTTGGCTTTTCTACTCCAGCTTCCAAAGAAGTTACAGCGAATGTCATGTAATTTGAAAGGTTAAATTCCTCCAGTAACTCGCCTCCCAACCTATTCATATTCGAAAGTAATCCCAGAGAAAAACGACTAGTTTTCAACTCCTCTAAAACAGGCCACACGTCATCAAAAATAGCCATTTCATATGGAATAGATCTCACCGTATTCCATATTTCACCAGCAGTCTTCAGGTCTATATCTACGCCCGACCCCGCGATAACCCTTTTCTCGTATTCACAAAAAAATCCAAAACGCTCATATTCCGACATTTGTCGCAGCGGATATGTTTTATTCTGCTCTGTCATGAAAGCATCCGCCCGCCCGTAGCCTTTAAGAACCCCGTCCTCTGTTAAAGTGATATTAAAGTCAGAACAGGCCTTCGATTGGATCTCATACCGTGAAGGCTTAAATCCAGCTAATGTCCCATACAGATCAAAAAAAATAGCTTTTATCATAGCGCAGCTATAATATCACCTTTATATTAGGGATTATTCGTGGATTAGGATCATGCAGGCAGGTAAGCTACCAATAAGACATTTAGAAAAAGTTTTGAGTGGATTTAAAACATCGGATCCTCGAATTATTGCTGGTCCCATGCCTGGGGAGGATGCTTCCCTGATAGACATGGGTGAAAGCTACCTAATTGCAACAACAGATCCAATCACATTTACAGCAGATAAGATCGGTTGGTATGCGGTAAACATAAACGCGAATGATGTTGCTGTAATGGGAGGTAAGGCAAAATGGATGATGGCAACAATACTTCTTCCAGAAAACTTTAGTCATATTGATGCAAATCAAATATTTGATGATATTGCAAAAGCATGCCATCAACTAAATATTTCTGTTATAGGTGGCCACACTGAAATTACCTCAGGGATTGATCGACCTTTAATATCCGGAGTAATGCTAGGTGAAGTCGAAAAGGGGAAAGAAATCAGATCTTCGGGAGCCAAAGTGGGAGACTCAATCATCCTCACCAAAGCTATCCCAATTGAAGGCTGTGCGATTTTGGCCAATGAAGCAGAGAACCAGTTGACGAAAAATGGCATCACAACTGAACTAATAAAAAAATCACGGAACCTCATATACAAGCCTGGTATCAGCATAGTTAAAGATGCCGCTATAGCAATTGAATCTGGAAAAATAAATGCCATGCATGATATTACAGAGGGTGGAATCGCTGGAGGCCTTGCAGAACTCGCATACGCCTCTAATCTGGGTATACATGTGACAAGGGAATATATCCCTGAGATACCTCAGGCCAAAATATTTTCCGAAGCATTGGAGCTTGACACACTAGGAATGATAGGTTCAGGGTCTTTACTAATATGTGCCCCCGAAAAACATGATTCTGCAATAATAAAAAACTTGAAATCTCACGGAATAAACGCAACTAAGATAGGATCTATGGAAAATTTGGATCACGGCCTTAAAATAAGCGAAAATGAAGACGTTGATGATCTACCAAGATTTGATACAGATGAAATTGCCAGGTTTTTTGCCAGTCAAAGATAAATAAACTCTACCAATCAACCACCAAATAATTGGAGCAGAAATGAGCGGAAACTACGTAAAATCTGAAAATGAGAAGGGCGTCTTGATACTAACCATGCATGATCCCAAAACAAGAAACGCCATCGGATTAGAAATGATGGAGGAATTAGAGGAAGAATTAGATCGATTTGAGTCATCTTCCGAACTTAGAACTCTCGTCTTAACTGGATCAGATCCCTCATTCTGTTCTGGAGCAAACGTGAAAACAATGAATGAAGACAACGAATCTTCTCAATTGGCAGACTTGTCTGAGGACAGCACGCCATGGGATATTTTAAACCAAGCGTGGGACAAGCAATCGGCCTCAAATGCAAGACCGAGGGACTTGATTGAAGGGGTACGTTATTTCCCTCTAAGGTTACATAATCTACAAAAACCTTCCATCGCCGCTGTAAACGGATCCGCAATTGGTCTAGGAATGGGGATTGCTCTGTCTTGTGATATTAGATTTGCTTCTGAAAATGCCAAATTTTCTGAGATGTTTGTGAGAAGAGGATTAATCCCAGCTGATGGTTCCTGTTGGCAACTCCCAAGGATGATTGGATTGGGAAAAACCTTTATGCTTCAATACACAGGAGATGTACTTTCCGCAGAAGATTCCTTGGACCTAGGAATAGTCAATAAAGTCACGGAACATGGGAAGTTAATGGAAGAGACTCTTGAATTGGCACACAGGATAGCCTCTGGCGCTACTTACTCCATGGCTCTGATAAAAAAACTAATACATGAGTCATTACATACAAACCTCGAAGAAAGTTTAAAACTCGCAGGACCAGCACAGGATATCGCACGACAGACTTTTGACCACAAAGAAGGTGTGAAAGCATTTGTTGAAAAAAGAAAACCTAATTTTATTGGCAAGTAAAGACTGATAAATTTAAAGCGTTTCTAAAAACCACTTTACGGTAGACTCGAATGCTCCCGGGGATTCTTGGTAAAACCAGTGCCCCCCACCTTCAAGTTCAGCCAATTTGCATTGGGGCAGCTCTTCCCTCATTTTTACCGCAGTTTCATGAGTCAGAAGCGTACTCTGTCTTCCTCTAATTATCACTGTGGGGCATTCCACTTCTTTCCACGATGACCATAAATCAGGTCTCTCATATTCATATACGAGACTCCTGTCTCTCTTCCAGATCCAGCCTCCATCTGGTTTTGATTTTGTCATTGCTTGAGCCTGAAATCTCACCATTTCTTCCGAAGACAATGGTTGTCGTGACCAGAGCCTATCTACAACATCTTGAAAAGTAGCCCATTCGTCTGACTCATTTTTATATCTTTCAAACATTGAACCGGATGATTCATTTACTGAGTCAGGATCTATATCAACAATTACCAATGCCTTCACCTTGTCCTTATTTCTGGCGGCATATGAAAAAGCGTATCTGCCACCAGCGGAATGCCCGACCAAGATTGGATTGATCATCTTTAAATTCGAAATTGTTACTTCAAGATCAGAAACATAATCTACAAAGGAATAATGACCGGGAACATGATCACTATCACCATGGCCCCTGCTGTCCAAAGCAACTACCCAGTAATCATCGGATACAGATCGAGCAAATATTTCCCAGCTTCGAGCACAATCTTGTAAACCATGTAACAAAAGCATAGGGGGATTGGAACGGTCACCCCATTCCAAACAATTTAATTGCATACCACCATGATTAATTTTTATTTGAGGGCATCTTTCTCCCGTCAATTCAGGCTCCTAAATCCACTTTCGTTGTTATCAGACCCATATAGGGTTGGAAACGAACCATTCTCTAGTGCCTCCACCCTTGATTCTAGGCTTGATAAACCGATAGAACCTACCCATCTACCTATAATCATACCTTCACGATCCAAAAAAAATGTAACCGGTAAACCTGTTACACCATAATCCACCATTATTCTTCCATTATTATCCATTCCATTAATAAAGGTGACATCAAATTCATTAATATACTCATTAGCACTATCCATATCATCTTGGACATTTATACCAATTACCACCACATCTTTTTCTTTATATAACCTCCATATTTTCTCAAAGTGTGGAGTCTCATCTCGACACGGTGGGCACCAAGAAGCCCAAAAATTCAATATGATTGGAGATCCAGGATAGTTAGACAATGATACTGATTTTCCATTGATACTATCAGCGATAAATTCTGGTGCCTTTCGGCCAATTAATTGCTCACCGCTTCTACCAGTAGCGGACGCCTTATTGGCAAGCCCAGTAGCAAGAAATATAGCAAATAGAAAAATGAGAACAGCCAAAATCAATATAGCAATCCCTTTCATTGCATTGCTTTTGGTTTGAATATTTAATCTCATAACTCGGCTAACTTCTTGTCAATGATTTCTCTTTTTTATATTACCAACAAAAAGGGGGAGTCTTACCGACTCCCCCTCAAAAAACCAAAGGTGTTTTGATCTAGAAATTTGACCTTCGAGCTTCCATGTTAGAGTGAACATCTATTAACACAGCTTTACCATTTGCATTTAGTTGCTTGGCCTGCTCCAATGCCGGGGCTATCTCCTCAGGCTTAGTTACAGTTATCCCAACAGCTCCAAGACCCTCAGCGATTTTAGCGTAATCACCTGTCATATATGTTGTTCCAAATGACTCTCTTGCCGTTGGATACCCACCTGGATAGGTAGCCATTCCACCATTATTCAAAACAATTGTTGTTATAGGTGCTCCAGACCGTACGGATGTCTCTATATCTAAACCTGACATCCCAAATGCACCATCGCCCATAATGTTCATGCAGAATTTATCGGGACAAGCCATTTTCACACCTGTCATTAATGGTATTCCATACCCCAAGTGAGTGGTCTTACCCCAACCAACATAGCTATGGGGCACTGTACCTGGATAAAAAGGCATTATTATGTCTCTGGGCGCACCAGCGTCATGCGTTACGATACTGTTTTCTTGATCCAACACATTTATCATTTCCCCAATCACCCTGTACGGAGTAATCGGTGTCTCGTTAGAGGTAAGAGCATCACTCCATTCAGCCATCCACTTATCATTGATTTCAGCAATTTGATCGGCGAGTTCTGAGGAACCTTTTCTGTCTTCCCCACCTAACTGCGCTTTGGCCTCCTCTATCATCATCGCTAAGGTCAGTTTCGTATCGCCAACTAATCCAACATCAACATTAAAATCCTTATTCAAGTCAGCCACGGTTTCTGTGTTATGTATCATTACTTTTCCATCTGGTATCGGCTGACCGTAGCTGGTCCGTGTAAGGCTGGTTCCAACACCAAATAACACATCCGATTCCTGGAGCCATGTCCTTGCTTGTAAGGACGTGGCAGAGCTTCCTGACCCAAGGGCCAATGGATGTCTTTGGTCAAAGCCAGACTTACCTGGCATTGTGCAATAAACTGGAATTTGAGCTATCTCTGCCAACTGAGTTAACTCAGGCGATGCGCCAGACATCAAAACTCCCATGCCAGACCATATCACAGGTTTTTTTGCTGCTAGCAACAATCTAACAGCTTCCTTAATCTCTGCTGGGTCCGGGGCAAATCTATGTCTTTTAGGAGGAGCGTATGAAGACACCACGGAATCATCAACTTCCATCTCTCCTACATCTGCAGGGATTTCAACAATCACAGGACCTGGCCTTCCATTTCTCAAAGCATGAAATGCTCTCCGCATGACGGAGGCTACCTGATTGGGTTGAAACAGCACTTCAGCAGATACTGAAACTGATTCATAAGTCCTAGCAGGTGAAAAATTTGGCTTTACGGATCTCGCGGATACAGCAGGACCACCTGGAAGATACAGAATTGGAACATTGTCTGCGTAAGCCTGAGCCAAACCACCCATGGTATTTTCAGAACCTGGTCCACCTTGTGTGATTAAAACCCCAAACTCTTCCCGGTTTCTCATCCGGCTAAATCCATCAACTGCCATCGCAGCTCCTCGCTCTTGGCGGAACATGATCGGATTAATCCCAACTTCAGCAACCGCTTCGATCAAGTTATTGGACGGAAAGCAACCTGCCCACTCAATTCCCTCTGCTTTTAATATCCTTGCTACTGCATCAAGCACTTTCATGAAAATGAATCCTCCAAATTAGAATAACTATTTATCACCAGCAGTTGATAAGTGTGGTAGGGTTCAGCATCACACTCGTCAAAAGCCACTCAAGGCACATTGTAGTTGGCACAAATATCATTATCAACCTGAGGATAATGATCATTTTCTTAGGTGCACTTAACTTAATATTAAATACTCTCAATAAAAGCCATTTAACTACTCCTAACTTAGAATATACAAAATGCAAATCGGCAAAAAAATACACCATATGAAAAAAATTAATTCCACTATGGAAGCTTGCGCGCAGCTTGCGGCCCAGGGAGCTGAAAGTGGAACTATTGTATCCGCTAACTATCAGGATTCTGGCAGGGGTAGGTTTAAAAGAAAATGGCTATCACCTAATGGTGAAAACATTCAGATGTCCATTATCCTGAGACCGACCCAAGGTGAATTAAAATATCTCAACATGTTCGCATCAATGGCTGTATTAGCAACATGCGAGCAAGTCATGAACTGTAAAGCCGCCATCAAATGGCCTAATGATATTCAAATCAACGGCAGAAAAATATCTGGTATATTGACGGAATCAATCATAGAAGGTGACAAAGTAATATCTTCGATCGTTGGAATTGGTCTGAATGTCAATCTGGACGTGAAATCGGAAATTGGTATCGAAAAAACAGCGACATCTTTTAGAAATGAAAAGGGGCGATATACAAGCCGTTCAGTAATTCTGAAAACACTCATAAAAAACCTGGATTTTTATTATTCTAAAATTGTTGATGGGGAATCTTTACGTGACCAGTGGTCAGAAAAATTAAGCACAATTGGAGAAACAGTGAGCCTATCATTTGGACAAAACCCAAGTGAAAAACCTTTGGTAGGAATAGCTGAGTCAGTAACTATAGACGGGAGTCTATTAATTCGCCTTTCAGATGATTCAATTTTCACTGCAAATGCAGGTGAGGTGACTCTGGTAAATAACAGTCACTTATTATGATAAATTGGTCCTTATTAATTTCAGGAGTGCAAAATGCTTGAAAAACTGATGTTGCAAGATAAAACAGTCGTCATAACTGGGGGCGGTACTGGTCTCGGCAAAGAAATGTGTTTGGCTATGGCCCGAGCTGGAGCTAACCTAGTGATTGCTGCCAGAAGACTGAAGCCCATTGAAGAGGTATCAAACCTGGTTCGAGATTTAGGCAGAAAGTCGTTAGCGATTTCTACTGACGCAACAAATACAACAGAAGTCAAAGCATTATTCAATACAGTTTTAGCTGAATTTGGGAAAGTCGACGTGCTATTCAATAATGCAGGAATCGTCAGAGAAGATTCAGCAAAACCAATTTGGGAAATATCGGATGAAAGCTGGAGAATAGGTATTGATGTCAATCTATCCACAGCGTTCTATTGTTCAAGAGAGATATCAAAGCATATGGCTGACAATGGTGGCGGTAAAATCGTTAACGTGTCATCAGGGTTTGGGTTTAGAGGAGGCAGAGACAATTACATGTATGCCGCAGGAAAAGGGGGAATTGTTAATTTAACTCGGGCGATGGCCACAAGCTTGGGAAAATATGGTATTACAACAAACTGTATAGTACCTGGCTTTATACCCACTGAGGTCACTGATCCAGACAGCGAAAGAGCCAAGCAACGGGGCAGGTTTATACCAATTGGTAGAGTAGGGAAACCTTCAGAGATGGGCCCTTTAGCAGTATATTTGGCATCAAGTGCCTCCGATTATATGAATGGTGAGTTCTTCGCCATTGATGGAGGTGGGTTAGCCGGAGGAATCGCCCCTACCCTTCACGCCCCAGAAATACCATTAGAAATTTAAATTCAGTGAAAATACTATAGTTATATCTAAGGAGCTAATAGAAGATGGACACACCAGAAGGATGGGATCTGACAGGAAAAAAAGCTGTAATAAGTGCAGATCGAAGAGGGTGGACCGGATTTTTTGCTGCAGCTTTGACTGAAGCAGGTGCAGATATTGCGATAATGGGTTCTGAGAATTCAGACATGGAAAACGCCAAAAACAAGGCCTCTAGCAATGGTGGGAAAGTCATTACCAAAACGACCAACCTTATGTCTAAAGAGTCAATTGATCAATCCATTCAAAACATAGTTGATGAATTTGGCACCATTGACATATTGGTCAATAACGCCAAAGCCGATTTTGGGAAAAGATTTGAAGATGTATCTGAATCTGAATTTGATACTCTGATGGGTTTCAATTTAAAATCTATGTTTTTGGCATGCCAATCAGTCGGCCAAACAATGCTCAAAAACAAAAAGGGACACATTATAAATATGACCTCTGACCTAGCTGTAAGAGGTCTTTGGAATTCAGTAATCCCATGTGCTTCAGAGGGAGCGATACACCAGTTAACATCATCTTTAGCGCTGGAATGGGGTCGCGATGGCATTCGAGTCAATGGTATTGGCGCAGGTTGGCTTACTACTGAAGAAAAATCCGATGATACAGAACCAGATTTATTAGATCGATATCTACCTTCCAAAAGAAGAGGGCATCCGAATGACCTCACACAAATGTTGGTATATTTATCCTCTGACTCTTGTGATTTCGTAAATGGACAAACAATCTTCATCGACGGTGGCGCACTTGCACATGCATAGTCTTCGTAGATAATTTTCTGTTTATCTTGGAATAGCAAAAAGTCACAGTCGAATTTTTGAGAATTCAACCTAATTTTCCAGCAAAAACCCTCAAAAAATGCAGCAGTATCAAAGCTACTACAGGGGAAAAATCAAACATGCCCGTTCTTGGAAGTATTTTCCTTATCGGACCCATAATGGGTTCAGTGATACCGTAAATTAACCTAAGAATAGGCATAAATGGACTACCAGGTGACACATTAAACCAGGAAGCCAAAACTCGAGCCAATATCGCAAAATAAAGCACAGTTGCCAGTAAATTCAGGAAGTTTCCTAGATAGCTCCCTATGCTCAATTTCCTAACTCAACTGAGCGATCAAACGCCGCCCTTACTCCATTTATTAAAGCCGCCCTCAGACCATCATTCTCCATAGAAACTAAAGCTTCTATAGTGGTTCCTCCTGGCGAAGTGACCATATCGCTGAGAACAGAAGGGTGATTACCACTTTCCAAAACTAAATCCGTACTGCCTGAAACAGTTTGTAGCACTAGGTGCCTAGCCATTTCCCTGGGCATTCCTAAATATACTCCAGCGTCAATCAAAGATTGAATAAACAGAAAAACATAGGCAGGTCCACTAGCACTCAAAGCTGTGGCCATATCAATATATTTTTCATCGTGCACATAATATTCCTCACCTAATGTTTGAAGAATAGAGGAAATTTCCTTTTTCTCTGACTCCTCAACTTTGTCTTTTGCAGTCCAAACCAACATTCCTTTACCTATTTGTGAAGGGGTATTTGGCATCACTCTTATTATTGCATCATGCCCTAACCCTGAGGAAAGGTCGTCAGATTTGCATCCGGCAACGATCGATATTATGGACCGCTCCGGGGATATTTTTCCCTTTAATTCTGTGTATATTTCCGGCAAAGTTTGCGGCTTAACAGCCAATAGGATCTTCCCATCCTGTTTCAGAATATCTAAATTACCCTCCACACAATTCACTTTATAGGTAGTCGTTAAGTGTTCTAGTCTTTCAGGAGCGGGATCACTTACATAAATTTCATCTGAACCAAACAATCCCTCTTTTAGCACTCCTGCTATAAAGGACTCGGCCATTATTCCACCACCAATAAAAGATATCGTCATAACTAATTCCTCAGTAGTTTTATCCTATATTCCAGGCAATTTACCATCACTTACTAAAGAGACAGCAGTGTTAATAGATTCCATCATACTAATATGGTCGGCGATCCCTTTTCCCGCTATATCAAACGCGGTGCCGTGATCAACAGAAGTCCTTATAAATGGCAAACCAAGATTCACACTTACACTTCTTTTCCAATCATGCACTTTAATAGGAATATGACCCTGATCATGGTACATAGCTATGCATACGTCATACATGCCATCAATGTTCTGATTGAACACTGTGTCTGCCGGTATAGGACCAGTGACATCGATTCCCATAGAGCGAGCGTCTTCAACAGCTGGTGCTATTTGTACATGTTCCTCATCACCCAATAACCCACCATCACTGGCATGAGGATTTAGAGCAGCGACCCCAATTCTCGGAGATGTAAACCCCCATTTCTTAAAATGATCATTTGTTAAGGATATTTTCGCCAACACATTATCGCGAGTAACGTAGTCACAGGCTATTCTTAATGACCTATGAGTAGTCAAGTGAACTACTCTCAGGGTTCCAGTCATAAGCATAGTAGCAACCTGACTTACTCCAGTCTGGTTTTGGAAAATTTCCATATGCCCAATGTCTTTATGACCTGCCAGATTACATGCCTCTTTATTGATCGGTGCCGTACTTATGGCCTGCACCTGACCCGAGGCAGCTAACTCACCAGCTTTCAGTATCCAATCAACAGAAGCTTTCCCAGATTCAGCAGAAATTTGACCATAATCTATTTTACTGAAATCAAGATTTCCTTCGTCTAAAACATCAATCTTGTCAGAGCTAGCCTCTATATTTTGGATGGAAGTAATTTTTTTAACTGAAACATTTGAACCTATTAATTTAAATGCAGCGGACATAGCTTCAGCATTTCCTATGACGAAAGGAATACATTTCCCATAAATACTTTCGTCTATGAGTGTCTTCGCCACTACTTCTGGCCCTATACCGGCTGAATCCCCCATAGTGATAGCAAGAAAAGGTCTATAAGTCATTAGTTGATGTCCTATTAAGATCTCAAAGCAAACAGCAAATCAGCTACTTTTAAAGATGGACTGATATTTTCAAAACCACTAGTTGAACAAATAATAATTAAAAGGCTCTTCTAGTTAATCCTCTTATTCGCATTTATTGTATCCACAATCAGGGCAACTCAAACAGCCTTCTTGATGAAGTAAATAACCTGAGCATTCTGGGCATTTAGCACCACTAGCAACATTGGAATTATTTTCCTGATCATTTTCTTTGTTTGTAGAAGGAAACAATCCCAATTGTGCGGAACTTGCTACATTATCGATCACATTAGAACCAACATTCAGATTACCTATATGCCTGCTTAAAGCAAGAGCGACCGCATCTGGCGCGGATCTTACTAGAGTACCCCCATCCCAAACCGGAACGTCGGTAATACCTCTTAACTGATCTACTATTTGTGAAGGATCGATTCCAGCTCGCAAGGCCATTGAGGACAGCCTTGCAATAGCTTCCAAATACGCAGAGTCACTACTTCCAGATTTTCCTAAATTCGCAAATACTTCAAAGGGATGACCTTGATCATCAAATGTTATGTTTACAAACATGGTTCCGTGACCTGTTCTTACTCTATCAGTGACTCCGGTAACAGATACAGGTCTTTGTCGTGGTACCTTTAAGTGATCTTCTTGGTTATCCTCATCCTCCACTTTTGTCTTGCCAGTTTCCAAAACTTGCATAGACTTAGAACCGTCTCTGTATACCGTTACTGCTTTACAACCGGTCTCCCAGGCCAACTTATAAGCGTCTTTAACATCCTGCACAGTAGCCGAATTCGGAAGATTAATTGTTTTAGAAACAGAGTTAGTTACATGTTTTTGCCATATCGATTGCATTTTCACATGAGCCTCAGCTGAGACACCCATTGACGTTCTATAAACTGCAGAGTCTAGACCATGGTCACCCATAATTTTCTCGGCATTATCAGGATCTTCCACAATTTGGGTTAAAACTTCCCTAGCAGCTTCCTCAGTACCAATAGCAGATTTCAAACTCTCTAGAATTGAAGATGGTGAATCCAAAAGTCTAGAACTCGTCCCTTCATGATCTTCCCACAACACGTTGGACCACCAAGCCAAAGCAAAATGAGGCTCAATCCCACTAGAACAACCGGCGATCCTACTAATTGTTCCTGTTGGCGCAATAGTCACAACACTTGCATTTCTCACAGGGGGCATTCCCCATTGTTTCAAAGCAGAATTTTCATACTCTGGGAAAGGTCCCCTTTCCTCAGCAACCTTAGCCGATTCGTCCCAAGCAATACGATTCAGAAAACCTCCCAATTTATCGGCAAGATCATAGGCCTCTTGAGAATCATAAGGTAGTCCCATTCGTACAAGAGCATCCGCGAAACCCATGACTCCTAATCCAATACGACGAGTATCCAAATTTACTTCGCGCAATACTGGTAGTGGAAACGAATTTACTTCAATAACATCATTAAGAAAACGAACTCCTGTCCTCGTGGTTTCCTCCAAGGATTCCCAGTCAAAATCATTCCCAGCTATGTGAGCATCCAAATTGATTGACCCTAAACAACAGTTCCCATAATTCTCCAAGAATTCTTCACCACATGGGTTGCTAGTCTTTATTTTGCCCATTTGAGGGTTAGGTGCAGTCTCCCAAACTCTGTCCACAAAAACCACTCCAGGATCTCCAGTCTTCCAAGCTGATTCAGCTATTTCATCCCATAATTCACGTGCTTTAACAGTCCCTAGTATCTCATTGGTCGGTCCGTCACCTGTATCTCTTGGGTTGATAAGGTTCCAGTCATCATCGTTCTCAACTGCTTTCATAAAATCATCAGTTATTTGAACAGATATATTGAAATTCTGAAGGGTATCATCATCATCTTTACAATGAATAAATTCCCTTATGTCAGGATGACTAATAATCAGTTGCCCCATATGCGCACCTAATCTAAATGCCCCTTGGGTCAGAGTAGCTCCAACAGCAGAAAATAATTTCATCACAGCAATTGGGCCACAAGCCTGACCATGTGTGGTAGATATTCGGTCCTGTTTTGGCCTCAAGTCAGAAAGCCCAAACCCAATACCACCACCCCATTTTTCAATCATCGCTGCATCGTTGGCAACCTTCATTATAGATTGAATATTATCTTCTGGAGAAACCACAAAACAGGCTGAAAGACAACCTCTTCCGGTACCAGCATTTACTAAAGTTGGAGAATTAGGCAAAAACTTTAAAGTGGACATTATTTCATAGTATTTTTGCTCATATTCTGCCTGTTTTACTTCAGGTTCTCCTAATGAAACAGCACTTGAAACCCGCCTAAATAACCCTTCAGGGTCTTCAATTGGCTCTCCATTATCATCTCGTCGGAGATATCGTTTTTCAATAATGAATCTAGCGTTATCAGAAAGACTTAAACCATCACTGTGAACCCGATCATCGGACGCATCTATTTCACCCGACTCTAATATTGTATTAGTCAGCGCTGCAGCCACCTCTCCAGAAACCCCAACTGACTCCAAGGCCTTTACTACATCTTCTCTCATTTCTTCTCTATCACCACTGTTTGAAGACCCCCCTGAAACTACTCCTTGAGTCATTAACACTACTCCTCAATAAAACTGTATTAAAATATTTTCAAAAAACTAGAACAATTCAAACAAATAATACGAACATTTGTACGGATTATACATCTTTCAACTTCATTTTTAAATTTGTGCTGTTGGCTTCTTAGGTTTTCTTCCTCTTTTCCTACGTCCGACCGGGGTCAATTCATCATCTTTAAGAAACGACAATTGACTGCTTTCTTCTTCTCTTTTTGGTTCCAACAATGCATCAACTTCTTCTTTGAAACTTTCTATATCCCTGAAGTCCCTATAAACACTAGCAAATCTTATATATGACACCCTATCAAGATTCCTTAATCGATCCATCACTAATTCGCCAATTGCTCTTGAAGGCATTTCAGCTCTACCTGCATTACCTAAATAAGCTTCAATCTCATCAATGGCTTTTTCAATACTACCTATTGGTAGAGGCCTTTTTGCGCAGGCATTTTTCATACTAGACCATAGCTTATCTCTATTAAATTCTTCCCTCCTACCGTCTCGTTTGACTACTATCAGAGCTCTCGTCTGTATTCGTTCATATGTTGTAAAACGAAGTCCACAGGTTGAACACTCTCGCCTCCTACGTATGCTCTCGTCAGAATCTCGAGAATCAATAACTCTCGAATCTTCATTACTACAAAACGGACAATACATAGATGTTACTAACTCCAAAATCTAAAAGGAATTAACACGGTTAACAAATATGTAAACACACTATAAATCGTGCTATTCCAGTGAGGCTACGCTATATATTGAGGTTTCAGATGGAAAGTCTCAAGGGGTAGAACCCATTATTTTTGCGAGATTTTTAGTACTGAACTACGACGTTAGGCACGGACCTCTCATTTAGTACACATTTGAACAAAAATTCACAAAAGACGCTTTTGCAATTTAGAAGCTTCGATAAGTTTCCTATTTTCAAAAACCTATTTCGTCAATCCAATTATTCCGAATCAGCCATTAAATATTTCCTCCACCCCTCCTCAAAAAAGGTGGAAGATCTAATGAATCTTCATTTATTTCCACTTTATTCACGGCTTCAACTGTCCTTGCCATATCTCTCTGTAGCAAAGTATCCGTCGTGGGAAACCCGGTCGCAATTATTGTTATCTTGATTTCATTTTCCATTTTGTGATCTGTAGTCATCCCAAATATTATGTTTGCCTCGGGATCAACTACTCTTTGAATGACCTCAGCGGCTTCATGTAGTTCTGAGAGTTTCAAATCACTACCACCAGTTATATTAAATAGAACGCCGGTGGCACCTTCTATCGATACGTCCATCAACGGATTTGTAATTGCCTCTTGTGCTGCATCTCTAGATCTAGTCGCTCCAGAAGCATGGCCGATCGACATCCAGGCCGGACCTGCATCCTTCATTATGCTCTGCACATCGGCAAAATCCAGGTTTATATCACCCGGGTTGGTTATAAGCTCCGTTATTGACTGAACCCCTAATCTCAAAACATCATCTGCTAACCCAAAGGCATTTTCTGCTGTTACTTCTTCCTGAGAGATAACGCTAAGTCTCTGGTTAGGTATTACCAACAAAGTGTCAACATTGTTTTGTAACTTTTCTATACCAGCCTGAGCTTGCTTCGATCTTCTTATTCCTTCAAATGCGAAAGGTCTGGTTACAACTCCTACTGTCAAAGCACCAGTTTCTTGAGCTATTTCTGCTATTACTGGAGCTGCCCCTGTACCTGTTCCACCACCCATTCCTGCAGCTATGAAAACCATGTTAGAGTCTCTTATGACATCATATATCTCTTCCCTGCTCTCTTCCGCAGATGCTGAACCCTTGTCAGGATCTCCCCCAACACCCATTCCTTGAGTAAGCTGTTCACCAATTCTTATCCGGTTCGGCACATCACTTTTAAGTAATGCCTGAATATCTGTATTCATTACTATGTATTCCACACCAGATATTCTTTCCCTAAACATACGAGAGACCGCGTTTGAACCGCCGCCGCCTACTCCAATAACTTTAATACGCGCTACCCCTTCCAATTCTCTACCACTTGTAGTCATGTTTGCCTCCGAAAAACAAAATACCCTTTACAACCTAGGCTAACTTTAATAGTTTTTTTATACGTCCCAATAATCCCGAGCTTTCAATACTATCATTCATACCTAATCGTCTTTCCATAGAACTTTCGACAACGAATGCATGTAATACCATTCCAATAGCAGTAGCATAGCAAGGGTTTCTTAAATCATCTGTTATCCCCATAAGAAAATCGGGGGATCCTTTTTTCACAACACAATTCGGAATAAATTGTTCAGCCATTTCGTAAAAACCTGGTAATTGTGAGGCCCCACCGGTTATATAGACAATTGAATTAGGGTTTTCCTTTAATCCACCCTGTTGCAACTTTAAATCTATCAACCGAATGAGTTCCATCGCACGTTCCCTCATTAGCTGACAAAGATCTCTCCGCCTCAATTCTATAGTTGCTGACGAACCGATAGGAGAAACCGGAATCGTTTCAGTCAAATCTATGGCAGAAAGTTCGGTGTTCCCAAACTTTATTTTGGCTTCCTCAGCATCAGAAAATGCAACGTTGTATGTCAAACAAACGTCATTAGTAAATTGAAAACCACCCACAGGTATGCTGCCCGTGTACACGGCACTACCATTTTTGAAAATAACTATGTCTGTAGTACCACCACCAATATCAACTACAGCTGATCCGGCATCCTTCTCCGTTTGGGTCAATATTGCTTCACCGCTGGCATACGGTTCATTCACCATCAGTTTCAAGTCCATACCGGCCATCTTTAACGTATCTTCCAGCTTGTCGGCAAAATAAGAATCAGCGGTAACTAGATGGGTGGTAACTTCCAAACCCGACACATGCATACCTACAGGATTTTTTATGCCGTCAAATCCATCTACAGCATAATGCATAGGGAGTGCATGAATAATCTTTCTACCCGGTATACGCAAACCTTCAGATACCATATCTGGTATTTGAGCTACCTCATCTAAAGTGACCACACCTTGCTGTCCTATGGTAGGGAAATAATCAACTCTGTTCTCATAAGAAATATGAGACCCTGTTATACCAACATAGGCAGATTTGACATCTATTCCTGTACTAGACCGGATATCATTCACCGTTTGGCGTATGGCATCACTTATCACACTTGCATCAACCACATTTCCCCTTTTAACGCCGGAACAGGGAATACTGCTAAAAGAGATAAGCTCTGGAAAACCCTTTTTTGATTTACGAGCTAGAACCGTGCAAACTTTGGTCGTGCCCACATCTATCACAGTTATTAAATCAGAATTAGTGTCCGCAAAACCTTGTGTCAAACTATTTTCTCTACTATTCTCATTTTTGCACTTCTACTTCTAGGATTATTCTGGATTTCACCACTGCTGGGAGTTTTAACTTTTTTATTGACTATACGAAGTCGTGATTTATGATCACAGATGCAAACAGGAATGTTCACTGGGCATATGCAATTTAGTGACTCTTTTTTAAAAAATTGTTTCACTATCCTGTCTTCAAGAGAATGGTAGGTAAGAACTACAAATTTACCTCTATCAGCAAGTAATTCCAAACCAGCTGACAAACCTGTGTTTATATTTTCAAATTCCTGATTTACTGCTATTCGTAATGCNTGAAAAATTTTTGTGGCCGGGTGTATCCTCAGCTTTTTGGATTTCCCTATTTTCTCTTCCACTACTTTTGCGAGTTTGCCAGTCGTCATTATAGGTCTCTGATCACAAATCGCCCTTGCAATTCTTCTCGCAGCTCTCTCTTCTCCAAACTGAAAAAAAATATCAGATAATTCTTTTTCTTCCCAAGTATTAATCAAATCAAATGCTGTAATCTGCTGTGATTGGTTATATCGCATATCTAGAATTTCATCNGTTCTGAAGCTAAAACCTCTACCTTCAGTTTCCAATTGCATTGAGGACAAACCTAAATCTAATAGAATTCCCCCTACGGAATTTATATTTGCTTCTCTAGTTAACGTCTTCATATCAGCATAATTACCATTAACTAATACAACCCGATCAGTATATTTTTGAAATCCCTTCCTAGATATTCCAGTAGAATGGCTATCAAGGTCAATTCCAAAAACCTTCCGCTCCGGGTATCGTTCTAACAGGCCACGAGAATGGCCTCCTAACCCAAAAGTACCATCAATAAACCACCCGTTCGGACTATCATCAAAAGCCTCCAGGACCTCTGGAAGCATTACTGGCAAATGGGTAACAACATTGTCTTTAGAGTTCAATCAAGGCCCCTATTACTCGTGCTAAAATACCTTTGAGACACACTGACTCTAAATACCCAGTTTGACATAGACAATTTTGGNAATCTATTAAGGTTTTATGCAAGGTTTTTCTATCCAAATTTACTACCATTTTAACGTTTTAGAAGGGATAAAATTATGAATCCTTCAGAGAAGTCCAACCATCAAATATTTTCGGCTGGCATCCTAACAGTAAGTGATTCTGGCTCTGCAGGAGATAGAATNGACATAAGTGGTGANACAATAGCGGAAATTATAGAAGTTGCAGGCTTTAGTAAAAGGCTAAAAGATATTGTGCCTGACGAAATTCCTGCTATATCCGAAAAATTGATTGAATGGTCTGACAGTGGAGAAGTAGACATTATATTTACAACTGGTGGCACAGGTTTAGGTCCACGAGATGTGACTCCAGAGGCTACAAAAAACATCCTTGACTTGGAAATACCAGGAATCGGCGAATCAATGAGGATAAAAACTTTAGACCGTACACCATTTGCAATCCTAAGCCGGTCCACTGCAGGCATACGATCAGGATGTTTAATCGTAAATCTACCTGGAAGTCCAAAAGGGGTACAGGAATGCCTTGNAGTAGTCATTGAATCCCTGCCACATGCCCTTGAAATGATACGGGGATGGAAATCCCACGTAGAACCNAATTAGCGNACCACGCTAATAATTCCTCTACTAGGACNACCATGAATAGAACAATCATGAAATTTCATATCTTTACCCTTTTCCCAAACCTTTTTGAAAGCCCAATATCTGAAGGCGTTGTGGGGCGTGCCCGAAATTCGGGATTAATTGATATAAGAATCTACAATATTAGGGACTATTCAGATGANAAGCATGGGAAAGTNGACGATTACCCGTTTGGCGGGGGACCAGGTATGTTATTAAANCCTGGGCCTGTCTTTGAATCAATAAGATCAAACATACGAAACGGAATCGTTAATGCGGACTCACCGCTAATTTTATTATCTCCACAAGGAAGGCAATTCAACCAAGAAGTGGCAAAGGAGCTTTCACATAGGAACGAAATATCATTAATATGTGGAAGATACGAAGGGTTTGATGAACGAATTCGCTCAAACTTAGCTACAGATGAAATTAGCATCGGGGATTTCGTGCTCAGCGGCGGAGAAATTCCTGCTATCACCATTATTGACGCAGTATCACGTTTACTTCCAGGGGTGATAAGTAGTATCGAGTCTGCAGAAAATGATTCATTTTTCAACGGACTATTGCAACACCCGCAATATACACGACCCTCTAATTTTGAAGGGTTAGAGGTNCCCAAGGTACTCTTATCAGGAAACCATGCAGAAATTAATGAGTGGAGAAGAAAGGAATCTTTGAAGAAAACTAAATCCAGNCGACCAGATTTAATATCAGNTGCGCATCTTACTGAAGCGGAACAAGAATTCTTAGACAATCTATAATCGAATGGGAAAATCCTTAATTCCCAACAAGATATCTGCTATTGTTCTAGTTGAATTAATCCTTAACACCAGTAGGGAGCAAGTTTTTTGATAGGCAAAGATTTCTTAACAGTCCATGATTTGGAACCTTTCGGCGTTCTAGAATTAGTAAAGAAAGCTAATTTAATGAAAAGCGATTTACCCCCTCAGGTGTTGGCGAATAAAACAATTGCACTATTATTCGAAAAACCTTCTCTGCGAACCAGAGTTAGCTTTGAAGTAGGTGTCAAACAAATGGGCGGGACATGTATATTTTTAAGTGATTCGGAGGTAGGTCTAGGNAGAAGAGAGCCTGAATCGGATGTTGCAAAAGTTTTGGATAGATTAGTGGATTGCATAGTTGCAAGAGTGTTCTCTCACGATAGTCTAGTAAAATTGGCTACCAACACTGATCTTCCAGTAATAAATGCTCTATCAGACAAAGGTCATCCGTGCCAAGCTATGGGTGACTGTCTAACAATCTTTGAAAATAAAGGTCAACTAAAAGGTCTAAAATTAGCATTTATTGGAGACGGCAATAACATAGCAGGAAGCCTAGCATTAGCATGCTCTGATTCAGGAATGGATTTCAGCATTTCCTCCCCGGAGAAATATCAACTACCCACTGACATATGGCAGGCTGCCCAAAAACTATCATCAGAAACAGGCAGCAAACTCGAGTGGAATCCTAACCCAGAGGAAGCTATTCAAAATGCAGATGTCGTCTATACCGATGTATGGGTCAGCATGGGGGACGAAGAAGAAAAAGAAGAGCGACTAAAAACATTTGCCNCATATCAAGTAAATGAATCCCTAGTAGAGTACGCTAAACCTGACTTTTTATTCATGCATGATATGCCAGCTCACCGAGGAGAAGAAATCTCAGCAGGCATGCTAGATCACAAAAACTCNGTGGTATACCAACAAGCAGAAAATAGACTCCATGCCCAGAAGGCTATTATGGCCGAATTNTTGTCAGATTAAATNTCCATATTTCGCTCCCATGTAAAAATTCTGCAAATTCAGGCTGANAATATGGAAACAAAAAAATCACTATCGAGTAAACCAACGGTTGCCATCGTCGGAAGACCTAATGTAGGCAAATCCACTCTATTTAACCGTCTAGTCGGACACAGAATTTCTATAGTTTCTGATTTGTCCGGGACTACACGCGATAGAATTATCGCTGAAACCAACTGGTCTGGGCATCCCTTCATATTAATAGATACTGGTGGTCTTGAACTTTTCCCAAATGACGATATTTGGAATCAAGTAAAATCCCAAATTCATTATGCGATTAATGAATGCGACGTTGTCATTTTACTGGTAGATATATCCGATGGAATCACATCCAACGATCAAAATATCGTAGATACAATTCGCAAAACTGGTAAACCAGTCGTGATAGTTGCCAGCAAATCTGACAATGAATTGCGAGACCAAATGGCCTCAGAATTATATTCACTAGGGATGGGGGACCCCATTCCAGTTAGCGCCTATCACAATCGAGGTTTGGATGACCTAATGGACCAAGTAGTAGCCCATTTTCCTGAAGATGAATCTTTCCCTGAACCGGAAGCAGATCTTGGTTTGGCAATTGTCGGTCGTACAAACGTTGGAAAATCAATGCTAATTAACTCCTTATCAGGAGAGAATAGAGCGATTGTCAGCGATATAGCAGGCACCACTCGGGATAGCCTGGATTTTGTAATAAAACACAAGGATATGGATATTCAGTTAGTCGATACAGCCGGAATACGGCGCAGAGGACAAATTGATCAAGGAATTGAAAGCTATAGTGTCCTACGTTCGATCCAAGCCATCGATCGTTCCGATGTCGCTGCTCTTGTAATCGACGCTTCCGAATTTGCAACTGCCCAAGATACCCATGTGGCCAATTACGTACTGGAAGCGCACAAAGGCATTGTGCTACTTGTCAATAAGTGGGATTTATCAAATCAGCTGGACACTAACCAGAAAGATATGGCCGATCAAGTACGAGCCAAATTTAAATTCATCCAATATGCTCCCATTTGCTTTACTTCTGGTCTGACAGGAGCGGGTATTGAAAATATGTTGGATATTGTTGTGAAAGTTCAATCTGAAAGAACAAAAATTATCCCGCGCGCAAAGGTGAGAAAAACAATTCTGACAGCAGTTGCGAATCACCCTCCTCCGACACAGGGGAAAAAAGAATTAAAAATTTATAGTGCTATGCAAGACGGTTCAAATCCACCAAGTTTTACCTTTTTTGTGAATCACCCTGATATGATTCACTTTTCATACAAACGCTATATGGAAAATAGTTTGCGCGAAAACTTCGGTTTTGATGGAAGCCCTATAAGGATGCGATTTAGAGGAAGAGGTAGAAATACGGAAACATGATCATTTATCTAATCAGCGCAGCCCTTATTGTTATCGGTTATTTGCTAGGATCTATTTCCTTTGGTCTGATCATTACAAAAATTGTTAAAGGAATTGATATCCGACAATTTGCCAGTAGGAGCACGGGGGCTACAAATGTGGTGAGAGCGTGTGGATGGCATTGGGGTGCATTAGCAATGGCTCTAGACATGCTTAAAGCCGCATTACCTTTATTTGTTGTGATGTATATCCACGATTTTGGCATACCGAATTGGACATATCCGATTATAGGATTATCGGCAATATTGGGACACATATGGCCAATATTTACAAATTTTCGCGGAGGAAAAGGGATTGCTTCCGGGTGGTCGGCTCTAATTGTCCTATCCCCACTATCAGGTCTAATAGCCTGCTTTTTATCTTTCCCATTTATGATATTCACCAGGTATGTATCCCTAGGATCGATAATTGGTTCGCTTTCTGGCGGTATAGCAATTACAGTCTTATCTGTCTTCGGATTTTGTGATTCTTCTTATTGTATATTTGGCTTAACTGGATCAACTCTCACGATATGGAAACATAGAGATAATATAAATCGTTTGTTGAATGGCACTGAAAGAAAAATTGGTGCCACTGGCAACTAAATTAGCAGGTCTTTAGGCATAGCTTTATGGATCAAATTGCCATCGTAGGCTCGACCACTTGGGGAACCACCCTAGCCATAATCAATTCTGTAGAAGGTAAAGACGTTTCGCTTTTGGTCAGAACAAAAAGCGAATCGGAAATGCTTAGGGAAAACCAAGAAAACAAACGGTTTATACCTGGCACTGTTTTGCCAGCAAACCTAAAAATATCATCAGATGTCCAAAAAGTTATTCCAAAAACGAACTTAATTTTAATTGCAGTTCCGTCACAAACGTTAAGACAAAATATTAGATCGATATCATCCCATATTTCTAGGTCTACAGTTGTTGTGAGTGCTTCAAAAGGGTTGGAGGTGAGTTCTGGAATGAGAATGACGGAAATCATAAAAGAAGAGGTCCCAGTTCTACCTCCTGACAACATATGTGCCATCTCTGGACCAAATCTATCTAACGAGATATTAGCAGGAAAACCATCCTCATCAGTCATAGCAGCAAACAACGAATCAGTGGCGAAATATGCTCAATCTTTACTTAACTGCTCTCATCTTCGTCTATATACAAACTTAGATGTGGTAGGTGTTGAAATATGCGGAGCCCTCAAAAATATAACAGCTATAGCATCTGGAATATGTGACGGTCTTGATTTAGGTGACAACGCGAAGGCTAGCATCATTACTAGAGGTCTTGCAGAAATGACCCGCTTGGGAACTACACTAGGTGCTAAGCCGTCTACCTTTTCAGGGCTAGCAGGAATGGGAGACCTTATCGCTACTTGCTCTTCAGGACTGAGCCGAAATAATCAGGTAGGTCGAATGCTCGCAAAAAATATACCTTTGGAAAAAATCAAACACAGAATGGATAACGTTGCAGAAGGAATTGAGACAACAAAGGCCGCGATCGCCGTTTCTAATAAACTCAATGTAAGTTTACCCATCGCAAATGCTGTGCATAGCATCCTATTCGATAAGATGTCGGTCGAAAATGCAGT
>PBWI01000020.1 GCA_002728195.1 Chloroflexota bacterium | reverse complement strand
GAAGATCTGGGCATAATTGATTTACAAAGAGGAGTTAAATTAGCCCAATCCCGATTTTATCTGCTCAAAGGGAAAGGAGCTCGACTTCAAAGAGCTTTAATATCTTGGATGCTAGATTTGCATACTGAGGAACATGGGTATAAAGAACTTTACCTTCCCTATTTGGTTAATAGGGATACAGTAACAGCATCCAGTCATCTTCCACATTTTGAGGAGAACATGTACCACGATGAGGAGGATGATCTTTTCATGGTACCAACAGCAGAAGCCCCTGTGACCGGTATGTTTAGGGATGAGATCTTAGATGGTGGAACACTGCCTCTTAAATTTGTCTCACACACCCCATGCTGGAGACGAGAGAAATTTTCAGCGGGCAGAGATACTAGGGGTATAAAGAGAGTCCATCAATTCGATAAAGTTGAAATGTACAAATTTGTCGAGCCTGACGATTCGTTTAAAGAACTTGAAAGCTTGGTGAAAAATGCCGAACAAGTTTGTGTTGAACTAAATATCCCACATAGAGTTCTTGAGTTATGCACAGGCGATTTGGGGTTTGCCGCTGCGAAAAGTTACGATGTTGAAATGTGGGGTGCTGGAACACAAGAATGGCTAGAAGTTTCTTCTTGTTCGAATTGTACAGATTTCCAATCCCGTCGAGCAGCGATCCGGTATAAGGATTCTAAGGAATCAAGACCTAAATTGTTACACACCTTAAACGGGTCCGGGCTTGCCGTACCTAGAGTGATGATAGCTATTTTTGAAAATTATCAAAAAGCTGACGGTTCAGTAGAGGTACCTGAAGTTTTGAAACCCTACGCGGGATTTAGTCTCATCACCAATGAATAAAGGGTTATTATAGACAAGGAAATGTATGTAAGGAGAAATAATCATGTATGTAACGCGACAACAAGACGTTGATCCTGAAGAAGCAGGGGATGCACCTCTTTTTTATGGTGGCAGAGTGACTAGACAGCCTCTAGTAGGTAAAACCGATCAGGAAGACTACAATTTTGGAATAGTCTCCTTTTATGATGGATCAAAAAATCACTTTCACACTCATACAAGTGATCAGATCTTGTTTGCTACCAAAGGTGTCGGAATAGTGGCTAATGAGTCGGAAGAAGTGCAAATGGAAGCTGGCGACACCGCTTTTATTCCAGCTGGAGAGAAGCATTGGCATGGCGCTGCAGATGGTCATGATTTTTCCCACATATCACTTACACGTCCTGATAGTGTGACTGAGATGTTTAAACCTGAAGCGTGACCTCAAGAGATACCAAATTTGTATTGGCTACCAACACTATTTTGAATCATCGACTGTGAGTGGTTTTTCATTAGCGACATAATTGCTTTCTGACCGGTGCAGTGCGCAGGTATTAACCAATCAGGATTTAAATTTTTGATGTCGCTTACAGTGTTTTCAATCACCATGGGATTCAATGTGTCTGGTAGGTGAAATCCTCCAATAATTGCGTGGATTTTATTTTCGCCTGTCAATTTTTTTGCGTAATTGCATATATTGACGACCCCTGCATGTCCGCATCCCGTCATTATTACCAGACCTTTGTCTTTAATTTTCACTATTAAAGCTTGGTCATCTAAAGTCAGAGGGTCTGGTTGCCATGACCCTTCTACAAATACCTCCTGTCCTTTCATTCCTTTTTCATAACCTGTTATGCGATCTACTTCCCCTGTTACCAATAAAGAATCGTCTAGTAAAAAAGATGGGAGACGAGTTTCTTCAATAATTTCCATTCCCTGCTCCCGCAGGGCAGATTTGCTAACGGTGGGAAGGCTGCGAGGAGTTCTTCCNGGAAGAANAATTCTTCTTCGGTTCCAAAATTCAGGGTGAATTATTATTGGAATGTTGTTNGTTCCTAAATCATTCATGACGCCATCTATTCCANCAGTGTGATCGAAATGACCATGACTAAACACTATTGCCTCAGCATTCTTTGGAGATAAATCTAGTATTCGCATGTTCTCAGAAACCCCAGTGGGCGATACTCCAGCATCAAATAGTATTGAGTGATCAACTTCTCCAGTTTTGATTGTCACCCAAGCTGAAAATCCATGCTCCGCCCTAAGTTGGGATTTAATAGAACCTTCTTCGATTAACGGTGCTGTGATTTCTTCTTTTATTGAGGGTCTCGTTACGGGGCCAATATTGTCTAATAAGTTGCTCACGTGGTTGTCCATCAACACGGTGATGGACATCTGATCAACAGCAACAGGTGAGATTGTGTCCATGTGTTTGTCACTCCAATAATATAACTTTGCTGGATTCTAATGAAATATGGAGGTGCACTTGATATCTGACATTAACTATTGTTGCGTAAATGTACTCGATATCAATAGAATGTGCTCTAAATTTCCGTAAATAAATTTTATANTCTGAAATGGGATCAGATAATGGGAGAGTTNGTCTAATGTTTGCAGCGCGAATAACAAGTCCGAAGAAAATAGAAATTGAAGATATAGAGACACCGAGTATAGGAGAAGGGCAATGCCTAATAAANTTAGAGAGATGGTCTGTATGCGGTAGTGATATTAGGCATGCCTATGGGCCNGTAATGCCCGAAGAAGAATATCCGATGAGACATGGCGGTGCATGCCATGAGTGTGCTGGCACTATTGTGGAAAGTAAATCTGATAAATTCAAAGTTGGTCAGAGAGTCATAGTACTGCCTAGCCAGGATGGNCCAGGTGGTCTGGTTGAATACTATCCAGGCGATGAAGGAAGAATGGCNTTAGTACCTGATCACGGGGATTTGGGAGAGTGGATTCTTTGTCAACCATCAGGAACAGTTNTATATTCCTGCCAACAAATGGGAACTATNTTAGGAAAAGATGTTGTTGTAATGGGCCAGGGAAGTATTGGTTTGTCTTTCACTGCTATTGTTGCTAGAGCNGGCGCACGGAGAGTTATTGCTGTCGATCCTTTGGACTACAGNCTTGAGTGGGGTAAGAAATTTGGGGCTACACACACTATCAATCCCGACAAAGATGACGTAGATGAAGCACTTGCTGAAATTACAGATGGAAAACTTGCCGATATTTCGGTGGAAGCATCAGGGTTCCCTGACGGTTTGAATGCAGCCATTAGAGGTGCCACTAAGCATGGCAAAGTAATTATATTTGGTATCCAAGAAGGNCCTAGAGGCAAGATGACAGAAATTGACACAGCAAATTTCCTGAAAAATGCTCCTACGATTATTCCGACTTCTGGTGCTGGGAGCGGAGATCCGATAGGACATATTGAAAGAATGATTGAATTAAAAGATAGAGGCTGGTGGAACCCAGGAGAAATGAAAACCCATGAGTCTAGTTTCTCCGATGTTAATGATGCCTACGATCAGTATGAGAAATATGAAGATGACATCATCAAGGTCGTAATGAATAACGACTAAGTATTTCACCGTTATTAGATTGAGGGGGGAGAGACATTTTATCTCCTCCCTTTTTTTATATCTTTTTGGGATCGATTTGGATAGGAGNGTAGAATGAAAATCACATCTGTAAAAGCTATACCAGCTTCGCATACNACTACTAGGCCTGGTATGGGAACTGTTGCTAGAAATTATGTTTTTGTAAAGATAGAGACGGATGATGGGTTAACGGGATGGGGAGAGGCAACCTGCGGACCTTTAAGTGTGGCTACCATGGTTGATGAGTTTGGAGAGGTCATNACTGGTCAAAACCCGATGGAGATTGAAAAACTTTGGCAGACTCTTTACCACCATTTTCATGTAAGAGGTGGAATCGTGCAAATGTCGGCGATAAGCGGCATTGAGATAGCGCTTTGGGATATAAAAGGTCAGGCTCTAGGGGTACCGGTTTATGAGCTTTTAGGTGGAAAGATCAGGGATAAGATATGGACATATGGGAGATGGGATGGATTGACCCCAGAAGCAGCTGTTGACAATGCCATGTTTCATGTAGAACAAGGCCTTACCGCTCTGAAGGGGGATCCTTTTGAACATAGGGGTATATTTATAGATAAAGCCTCAGAAGATTTAGCAGTAGCAAAAATGCGAGCTGTTAGAGAAGCAGTTGGGGACGAAGTAGAACTTTTCGTTGAGGTTCACGGCAGATTGGCCCCATCCGATGCAATTCGTGTAGCTAACAGACTAGAAGAATTCAGGCCTTTCTTTTATGAAGAGCCTGTTCCACCACAAAATTTGGAAGCTCTTAAGAAAGTGTCTGATAACGTAAATATTCCTATAGCCACAGGGGAAAGACTCTTAACGAAATTTGATTTTGCAGATCTTTTGCCTTTGCAGGCTGTTGATCTCATACAGCCAGATGTTGTTCAAGCGGGGGGGATACTTGAATTAAAGAAAATAGCGGCTATGGCTGAAGCGTACTATGTCGGATTTCAGCCTCATAATCCCTACGGGCCTTTTTGTACCATAGCAGCACTGCATTTGGATGCTTCTACACCAAATTTCTTGATTCAGGAAGGAGGTATACACCCTTGGTTTCAGGATGCTACCACTGGTGATTTTCCAGTACAAAAGGATGGGTATTTTGGTGTACCTACGGGCAATGGTCTGGGGGTAGCGATGGATGATGATTGGCTTCAAGCCAATCCTTGGAAAGATGATGCTTATCCTTGGAGGCCTAATTTGGGGGCCAATCCATCGAGGCAGGATGTCTTCTGGTCGTAAAAGATATCCGATAAATGTGTAGAGCCTTTGTACCAAATGATTGATTCTTAATAATTGGATAGGAGNAAGTGATTTGGCAGTTATAGGAGTCGAAATTAAAAACCAGGCTGAATTTGATTCAGGGACCAGTTGGGGAGAATTTGGTCCGTATGAACGAACAGAGGGGATAGTTTTTTTTGGTGTTGANCCTGAAAATTCAGCGAATTCGAGGATAGTCGATTTACAGCATGCAGCAGTTGGGGACGATGGGTTGGTGCATTTCAGTTCAGATTTTGTGTTACTAGCTCCTATTAAAAGCCAATCTTCNCGCCTATTGGTTGATGTTGTGAATAGGGGCAGGAAAAGAGCCATACCTGATTTCAATATGTCATCTCCTACTCTCACAGCGTCTTCTCATATTGATCCTGGCGATGGGTTTCTCTTTAAGAATGGGTACTCCGTGATATCTATTGGTTGGCAATATGATGTCTATCGCAGTGATTCCCTTTTGGGGATGGACCCTCCAATTCTGGAAATTGATGGGAATCCGGTAACCGGAAGTAATTTGGTCGAGATTCGGCCGAATCAACATACTAAAAGTTCACTTCTTGCCAATAGAGTTCACAAGCCGTATCTGGCCAATTCTACAAATAATTCGAATGCACATATTTATGTAAAAGATTGGGAAGATGGTCCCCAAAAGGAAATACNCCGTANTGAATGGGAATTTGCTAAGGAACAAAATGGAGAGGTTGTACCTGATCCAGAACACGTTTACATGAGATCTGGGTTTCAACCAGGCAAGATATACAGTGTCATCTATGAAGCTGTAAATCCGGTTGTTGCTGGGTCGACCCTTATTTCTGTCCGAGATATTGGGTCTTGGGTTAAATATAATGGTGTAGACTCCCCGATAAAAAATCCGCCTACTCATGCATATGCTTATGGGATTTCCCAGACGGGAAGACTTCTAAGGCATTACCTATACGCCGGCATGAATTTAGATGAGAATGGACGTCAAGTGTATGACGGTCTTATTCCTCATGTTGCAGGAGGAAGACGAGGTGATTTCAATCACAGATTCGCCCAGCCTTCCCAACAGTCTTCCCCAGGGTTTGGACATCTGTATCCGTTTTCTGATAGTCCAGTTGCTGATCCATATGGAAGGAAAACGGAAGGCCTTCAAGAGACCCAGAAGAATCTGGGAGGATTACCTAAAGTCATATATACCAACACGTCTGCGGAATACTGGAGAGGTGATGCCTCACTAAGTCACACTGATTTAGAAGGTCGCCGTGATCTAGACTTTCCTGAAAACACTAGAAGTTATTTGTTTTCGGGAACCCAGCATGTACCTAGGGAACTTCCACAAAGAAAAGATCCAGGACCCGATGGGTCACTTGGACTTTATGGATTTAATGTAATTGACTTTCGGCCCCTATTAAGGGCTGCTCTATGTAATTTGGTAGCTTGGGTTGAGGAAGGAAAAGAGCCTCCAGAAAGCAAAGTNCCTAGACTAAATGATGGTACCGCTAGCACTATTTCTGAGGTTTTGGATGTTTTTGACAAATTGGGAGGACTTGAAACACCAGACTTTCGGAAAATGTGGCGCCTTCGGGAAATGGACATTGGCCCAGAAGAGGAAGAAGGTATAGCTGTTTATCCCATTAAAGAAGGTAGAGACTACCCTAGTTATGTCTCCTCAGTGGATGTTGATGGAAATGAAATCGCCGGCATTCGAATGCCCGATGTATCAGTTCCCCTGGGAACGCATACAGGTTGGAANCCAAGGAACCCAATCACNGGTTCCCCNGATCAGATTATTTCTATGGTCGGATTCACAAACTTTTTCGGGTCGTCAGGNAAATTTCCAAGGGAAAATGATTTTAGAAAATCTAACATGGATCGATACGATTCAAAAGAAAGCTATTTAGAAATGGTGGCTGAGGCTGCTGAAGAATTAGTGCAAAAAAGATATCTTCTNCANTCAGATGTCCCTGTTGTGCTAAANAAGTGTAGNCAGCAATATGATGAAGCAATTTTGAAGGGCAATGAGGTATAGNCAGCAAAAATGGAGAATNNTCTTTTTGCTAACTCAAGGAAACTCCGGTTGCATCNGTGTATATGCTATAAATTGAGCGACTTGCAGTNATAAATAAACGATTTCTCTTCAGGCCTCCAAAAGTAAGATTGGATGGAACCTCAGGNAGGTAAATTCGTCCAATTAATTTTGATTCAACATTATATACAGCTANCGAGTTGGTACCCCTTTGGGCTGATGCCCATAAATTGCCATCTGTGTCACACCGGATACCGTCTGTAGAATCGCTACCAGTATCTGCAAAAACTCTTCCACCAATTAAATCATTACCATTGTTTGTGACTTGGTAGATGTAAATAGCCCGGGGTTCTTTTGAACCGGAATCAGCTATGTAAAGAGATTCAAAATCTGGAGAGAAGCAAAGTCCGTTTGGACGAGACAATCCAGTTGCCTTTACCTCAGTTACTCCTGAATTGGGATCTATTCGGTATACGGCTGTTGGCAAGTCAGGTTCTGCCCGGTCACCTTCATAATTATTCAAAATTCCATACCCCGGATCTGTAAACCAGATTGCNCCATCTTTGTGAATAGCCACATCGTTGGGGGCATTCAATTTTGAATTTCTAAAATGATCGGCAAGAACAGTTATTGAGCCATCAAATTCGGTTCTTGTGACCCTTCTGGTTAAGTGTTCACATGTTATGAGTCTACCGGAGTTATCCCTCGTATTACCGTTGGCATTGTTTGATGGATAACGATATTCGCTGACGACCCCTGTTTCTTCAGTCCACCTTAAGATTTTATTATTAGGGATGTCGCTAAAAAGTAGATATCTACCATCTCCAAACCATGCCGGACCTTCGGTCCACCTGCAGCCTGTATGTAATCTTTCCATTCCTGCATTTCCCAAAATATACCGGTTGAAACTTTCGTCTATAACNTCTATAGATGGCTCTGGGTATGGAGTNGTATCTTTTTCCCAATTTCTTGCGGTATCATTAACATTCATGAAATTAAATTCCTTGAGTTTTAATCATCTTTAGGTTCGTTTGGAATAAAAATCTGGTTGAGATTCATTTTAGATTGACTCTTTGCTACAGCATCATTGTATCTAAATNACCTACCCTATCAAGGTTAGGGGAAATACAGGTAGAAATAAATTGAACAAAGGCAATACTACAAACAATAAAGAGATTTCAAAAATCTATTACGGTTGGCTGGTTCTTGCAGTTTGCTTTTTTATAGTTATGTGCTCTTCGGGTGTTCGGTCTAGTATGGGGGTTTTTATTACCCCTATGGAGTCTGATATGCAGTGGAGCCGAAATGACATCACTAGAGTCCTTTCACTTGGCATATTTGTGGGGGCCCTATCTTTTCTAATAATGGGATATCTATATGATAGATATGGTGGTCGTGTAGTGATATCCGTTGCATTGGCGATGGTTGGCATATCGGTGATTTTACTCAGCCGAGTTAATTCCATTTGGGCCTTCATATTGATCTATGGAATATTTGGTAGTTTTGCAGCTAGTGGTGTTTCTTTTGTAACCATTCATTCTTTATTNGCGAAGTGGTTTTATAAGCGAAGAGGGTTGGCGATGAGTTTGTCAGCTGCGGGAGGATCTTTTGGTCCATTACTTTTTGCACCATTTTCCGCGTTCTTGATAGAGACTTTTGATTGGAGAGCAGCTTTTCTGGTTATAGCCGCAATGATTTTGTTTATAGGCGTTCCTTTAGCAGCACTTTTTTTGAGAGATGATCCATTGGGTCGGATTCCTGATAGTGAAATGGATGATCTGGAAATAAAAGATGATGAAGAATCAGGTAAAAAAGTGGCAATGATAGGNCCATTATTTACAAATAAATGGCCGCAAGCTCTATCGACTTCCCCGTTCTGGCAATTGTCTGCTGCATATCTTGTTTGCGGAATAACAACCAACATTATATCGGTGCATTTTGTTCCATTTGCAGAGGATCAAGGAGTGCCAAAAATCACTGCTGCAACGATTTTCGGAATAATGATGGGCTTGAACTCTATAGGTGTTTTGTCTGCGGGTATATTGTCGCAAAAATTCAGCCAACACAAAGTATTAGGGTCCACATATGCCTTGAGAGGAATTGCTTATTTAACCTTACTGACCATAGGAGGAACAACCGGCATGTGGGCATTTGCTTTAATAGCTGGAATGTCTTGGATAGCTACGGCTTCGGTGACTTCCTCGTTGGTGGCTGATATATACGGGGGAAACAATTTAGGAATGTTGAATGGGATGTCTAACATGGTGCATCAAGTCGGAGGGGCCCTATCTGTTTTGGTTGCAGGCGAACTCCAGGCCTTAACTGGCTCTTATGAGTTACCNTTCGCCATTGCTGGAGTTACTTTGATCTTTGCAAGCATTATGTCTTTCAGTGTCAAAGAGAGGGAATATTCTTATAGATATTCACGGGTACCATCGCCCGTTTCGTAGTTCACAAACTGTTCTTCCAGGAAATGTAGTCTGACCTTCCTCGTTCTTTGAATCTGGGATTACTGAATCTATCCATAAAATCTTCAAGTGTTTGAACTACTTGTTCTTTTGAATTAGGATCGTATTGAACCCAGTTAGTTAAATGTTCTTCCGACCGGAAGAAATTCATATTTGCTCAATTCCGACCCGCTGTATCTCCAGCTCCCAAAAAACCGAAGCCGTACACTGATNCTCCTATTATTCCCTTAGAGGGNACTGATTTGATTATGTCTCCATCCTTTATGCTTANGCTTATAGGTTCGTTACAGTCTAGGCAAACACTATCAATTTGAACTATCTTACCTGGAAATAACCAGCAAACTGCCAGAGATTCAAATGCTCACTGTCCCCACCATTTAGTCTCACCATCTATTGTGATTCGGTAATGGGTTGGAACGTTGTTGAAAGGTGCAAAACTGCCGATTATATCTGTACCTGGAACCAACCAATATCCCGCCATTTTGCCAGGACCCATGAGATCGTTAAGAGATTTTCTAGCTGTCTCAACTGACAACCGCAATTCTGATGCTATCTCAGTGTAATGAGGTGCCACTCCGGTGGCGACAATGACTTTCATTATGTGGGAATAAAGGCTATCTAACATTTTCACATCAGTCATAATAATCACCTCTTATGATCGTTGTATGTGGGGATGAGGATAGGGTTAACGGAAAGAATAGTTACAGGTTAATTTGTTCTCAAAATGAGGTCAATGCCCTTTACTCTGAAAGTATAATTACTATGCTATTTTTGGCTACAAGGAGATTTTCACATCAAATTAACCGGACAGCGCAGGATTTTTTATGGTTGGATTGTGGTTGGGGTTATGGCCGTAGCCAGTGCGGTAAGTATGGGAATGGGGTCACTTAACTTTGGTCTATATATAAAACCAATGGGAGAACAATTGGGTATAGGGCGGGCATCATTTGGGTGGGCCTCAACCTTTAGAAGTATATCTAGCGCAGCCACTAGCCCAGTAATAGGGAGATTTCTAGATAACTACGGTGCCAGGTGGATACTTGCAGGGTCAACAATAATTACAGGTCTATGTATGATTGGCCTTGCCTATACTAGGGAGGCATGGCAACTTATTGTTTTATTTTCAGTGATGGGTTTGGTTGGTATGAGTGGCCCAGGAGCTCTCACTACTTCAGTGCCTCCTTCTAAGTGGTTCATTAGAAATAGAGGAAAAGCCCTCGCGGTTACTGCTGTTGGAATTTCCTTAGGTGCGCTAATTTTTGTTCCTCTTACACAGGTCTTTATAGACAAATATACTTGGAGCACCTCATGGATTATATTAGCTGTGGTCGGAATAGTGATCGTGGTTCCTTTATCTGTTATTTTCGTAAGAAGACAACCTGAAGATATGGGATTGCTGCCTGATGGAGATCTTCAAACCGATAGCTCCACTATGGAGGATTTGAACGATGAATATTCATGGACTCTTCAACAGGCGGTGAAAACTAAAAGCATGTGGTTTTTAACCATAGCTTTTTCTATTTTATCTCTTGGAATATTGACCTTGGCTTTGCACAGAATTCCTGCTTTTATGGATAGAGGACTGGATCCCACACTGGTTTCTCTGGCTACCGCTTTTGATGCTGTATGTGCAGGGGCAGGTAGTTTTGCTGGAGGAATGTTAGTAAGACGTTTACAACCCAAAATAATCGGAGCTTCTGCCTTCTTAATGTTGGCACTGGCTAGCGTAATGTCCATCTACGCATATGGGTTTTGGTTGATGTTTTGGTCTATGGCTCTTTTTGGGTTAGGAATCGGTATCAATTCTTTCACTCAAAATTATATTTGGGCCGATTATTTTGGTAGAGGTAATCTGGGCAGCATAAGAGGATTTGTTATGCCTATTACTTTGTTTATGGGATCATTCGGAGCTCCCGCAGCAGGATATGTTCTAGATATAACAGGCTCATACGACCCTGCATGGTGGGCTGGAGTTGGCTTGATGCTATTGGGAGCCTTCGTCTTTATATTGGCAGATAAACCAGATTATCTTAGTGTTTCTATAACTTAGCCAATTGAAGGTTAATATTCCAAATAGCAACTGCAAGGATCTATAATCTTTCTTTGAGGTTGTAAAAAATTCATCTAGGTAGGTAATCAAAGTGAAATTCGGTTTGTTTTTCGAATGGCCAAATCCGGAACTCCGTCAATTTAAAGATATATT
>PBWI01000019.1 GCA_002728195.1 Chloroflexota bacterium | reverse complement strand
AACGACTATTTTGGATCCTGTGGGTGCCAATTATGGGCATGGGTATACGGGACAATCAGATTGGATTTCTCATACTGTTCCGTTGAATGATTTTATCGGNAAAGAAATACAAATCAAATTTCAATATGTCACAGATGCCGCNGTTCANCTTGACGGCATGCTTATTGAAAACATTGGATTNACTGATGTGGAGATAAAACNNATTGATCAAGAGTTAGAATTCTACCCGGCTGGGTTTGTGNTGGTGAANGACAGTCTTAAACAGAATTTTCTTTTGCAAATCGTAAAAGAATTGGCAACNGGCNANCATGTGATNGATTATGTATCCCTAAATGATTTTAATGAAACTGTATACTCAATACCCGGAAATGAAGAATTGGTANNGATGACAATTGTAATATCTGGTATGAGTGGACTCACCCAACAACCAGGGATTTTCGATCTTGTGGTTTCCAAAGTTATTAATAAATAACAATTCAGTACCAGTTCGCGAAGCTTTAGTAAGCCTTAAAACCGATCGAGTGTGATCTTTAATTGAATGCAGATAACAATAAAATAGGTGTTGGTCCTGTTTATAAATGGTTTGTATATGCATCGGTTGCAGCCGGTGCCTTTTTGACCGTTTCTGATCAAACTGGAACTAATATTGCAATGCCCAGAATTGCGGAAGATCTTTCTGCGGATATACCAACGGTGCAGTGGGTNTACCTTATATATACGCTGTCAATCAGTTCATTGTTATTGCCTATGGGGCGCTTGTCTGATTTAGTTGGGCGGAAAATGGTTTACTGTGCAGGATTGGCGGTTTTTTCGATCGGAGCCCTCGTAGCCTATTTATCTGGTGCCTTACCAATACTATTAGCTGCGAAAGCTTTCCAAGGCCTTGGGGCAGCGATGATACAGGCAAATGGTATGGCGCTTATGGCAGAATCTTTTCCTAGTGCAGAAAGAGGNAAGGCACTTGGGTTATATATGACCGTCATTGGTCTAGGGGCAACCGGTGGNCCAGTTATCGGCGGGTACTTGATAGGTGCTTTTGGGTGGCGNTCAATGTATTTGGCCATCTTAATCTTTGGAATAATATCGCTGGTTCTTTCTCTCAAAGTGTTAAGAAAGGAANATGTTTTTTCTAATGACAAAGGNCTATCTTTTGATTGGCTAGGNGCAACTTTATCGNCCGCAGCTTTAGCTTTATTTTTATTGGGTCTTACCTACTCCTATAGATTAGGTTGGGANAATTTGCTAGTAATTACAGGATTTTTCTTNTCCGCTACGGCCCTGTTTTTCTTTATTTGGTGGGAAANAAGAACCAAGAACCCTCTGGTTGATTTATCCTTGTTTTCAGTTCCGGTATTTTCACTAGGAATGGCTGCAAGATATTTGGCTTTTATGTCAGGATCNTCGGCCTTTTTCTTAATGCCATTTTATTTGATCCAAGTCACTGGTTTGAAAGAATCAGAGGCTGCATTGGTTATGGCACCAAGTTCAATAATGATGGCGCTTACAAGTCCTCTTAGCGGTAGGCTTTCAGATAAGATAGGTACCAAGTGGCCAGCGGTTGCAGGTTTAGTGTGTTGGTNTACGGCTATAGCGATATACACCACGGTGTCAGTTGATTCACCCCCTTGGGTTGTGGTTATAGGAATGTTTCTACAAGGGTCCGGTAACGGAATATTTGGTTCTCCAAACACAAGCGCTGTAATGAATGTAGTTGAATCAAACAAATATGGTGTTGTGTCTGCCTTGTTAAATATGGTTCGAACTTCTGGAAATTTAACTGGAATCGCTATGGGAACTACTTTGGTTGTTTTTACTATGGCTTCCATGGACTATCCGCCAGACCTTTCTGCTATTGAATCAGCAGGTGANAATCCATATGGAATAGGATTGAAAACAGCATTTACNGAAGGGATCACCAGAGCATTCTGGATTGGTACTGGCATAGTTGGATTTGCTGCTATATTTACTGCCTTTAGGCCAGAAAAACCAATAATAAAAAAGAAAATTAACAAGACTCTCTAAGTGGCTGTTATACTTTCTTGATAACATCGTGATATGTATTATCAAGGTAACTAAATAGATCGAAGTGGGATTGACATATGAGTGGAGCTGATTACTCTTTTTCNACGTTTTCAAAAAACGAATTCTACGCNCAATTAAANGCACGCTTGGTGGATATGGCAGAGGTTGGATCAGATAGGCGAATTGTGGATCTAGCNTGTGGCACAGGNGGGGTCACTCGACTCATTCTGGAAAGAATCAACCGAACACGNGACACAGTTGTAATAGCCTTGGACCATTCACAGTCAGCTTTGAAAGCAGCCATGGAAGAACTCATGGATATTTCTGACAANGCNGTTAAGTTTGTCCAAAGTGGGGTTGAGAATGTGTCGGAAGCTGTTAAAGAATCCGTTGACACCATAGTGTTCTGTAATGCTATTCACTATCTTCCTGATAAAGACAAGGTGGTTCATGACATTGGTGACGCATTGCGCACAGGCGGAAAGTTTGCATTTAATACTTCTTTCTATGAAGGTGGGCAGCACGAAGATTCTTCGGCTTTTTATAACAAATGGATGTTTAAAGCCTTTAGGATTCTTAGAAAAGAATATGGTTTAAAACCTGATAAAGCTGCAAAAGTGGAATCAAGGAGACAATTAACTCCAGACGAATATGGTGACCTCTTAGAGAGAAACGGTCTTACTGTATTAAAACAAAAGGTTGATACCGTTCAGGTTCCGATAGAAGGCTGGCTGGATATAAGTACATTTTCTGATTTTATTGAGGGTACTATGCCTGGTGTTCCTATGGAGGAAGCAAGTGCGGCCCTTCAGGAAGGGATAAAACAGACATATTCTGAGCTTAACGTAACTCATGTTCCGAGAAATTGGCTCGATATTATAGCTGTGAAGCGTTGATCCCAAGATATAGATCTTTTCTCACCTGAATTGCTTACTTATCTTCACAGTTAACCTATAATTGAAACCGGCAATTTTTTAGTTTATTCGACACAGTGAGACCAACTATGACGTTATCGAATGATCTTCCAGACAAATCAGGTAGATATGGACGATTTGGCGGTAGATATGTTCCGGAAACATTGATGCCAGCCATAAATGAATTGGAAGAGTCCTACGGGAAAGTTCAAGTGGATAAGGACTTTCAGGCTGAACTAGCAGAATTGCTAGTGCATTTTGTTGGAAGACCCACTGAATTGTACTTTGCATCAAACCTTACAAAAAGATTTGGCGGGGCAAAAATTTTTCTTAAACGTGAAGACTTGGCCCATACGGGGGCCCATAAGATTAATAACGCTTTGGGTCAAGGTCTTTTGGCGAAGAAAATGGGAAAAAGTCGAATAATAGCTGAAACAGGAGCAGGNCAGCATGGTGTTGCTACAGCTACAGTGTGTGCCAAGCTTGGGCTGGACTGCGTTGTTTACATGGGTGAAGAGGACATAAGAAGACAGGCTTTAAATGTATTTAGAATGAAATTGCTGGGAGCTGAGGTAATCTCCGTGGATTCNGGTAGTAAAACACTTAAAGATGCTATTAACGAAGCGATGAGAGATTGGGTGACCAATGTGGATGATTCTTACTATCTAATTGGTAGTGTAGTAGGACCTCATCCTTATCCGATGATTGTGCGCGATTTTCAGAGAATAATAGGACAGGAAAGTAGAAAACAGATTTTAGAACAAGCTGGGGGATTGCCAGATTATGTAATAGCTTGTGTTGGGGGTGGTAGTAATGCGATGGGCCTGTTCTACGATTTTATTGGTGACGAGAGTGTGAATTTGATAGGAGTGGAAGCTGGGGGTGATGGCGTCGAATCTGGTAGACATTCCTCTACTATTTCTGCAGGCTCGGTAGGAGTTTTGCACGGTAGTATGTCATACCTCATTCAAAACGACGATGGTCAGATTATAGAAACTCATAGTATTTCTGCGGGATTGGATTACCCAGGAGTCGGCCCTGAGCATAGTTGGTTGAATGATAATAAGAGAGCTTCATATGTAAGTGTGGATGATTCCCAAGCCCTAGAAGGGTTTAAATTATTATGTGAGTCAGAAGGAATAATCCCAGCTCTTGAACCAGCCCATGCGGTTTACCACGTTTCTCAATTGGCACCTAGTTTGAGTAAAAATCAGATTATATTGATGGGACTGTCTGGTCGGGGCGATAAGGATATGGAGACCGTGGCGACAGAAATGGACGTTCAGGTTTAGATTGAAATGACATTAATTGATTCTAGGGTAGTACATGGCATCCTGTGGAGGATACCGCCTCTAGTTTTACTAATCTCGTTTTTGATTCCCTCAATGGGCGTTATGTTGAATCACCATTTCCCTGAAAGAGACCCATATCATTCCCATTTGGCTAATGTAGCGAAACACAACCATATTAGCTTTGTTCAGCATGTTCATCAAGAATCAGATGTTCCCATATCTTCCACACCAATTTTTTTGACCAAAAACTTGGGAATGGGATCAACAGGAATTTATATTGATTCGTCAAAGACAGGTTCTCTAGTGCCCAATGCACCTCTTAAATTAACTAATTTGTCTACCTTAACCATAAATCTTTATAAGGGTGTGACATCTACCGTAGAGATACCGCCGCCGATTCAATTTTGAGTGCTTTGAGAAACATAGTTTGCTCTTAATTATGAAGGTGGAGGGAATAAATGCCCTGGCTCCGCGCCATTATTTTGGCATTGTTGTTGACTTCAGGACTATATATCCAATCTGTAACTTTGGTTGAAGCTAATGGTTCAATACGATCCTATGAGAAAAAAGTAATTGAAAAATATGTCATAGGTTTAGGTACTGCGCCTCCTTCTCCAACGATCGGTGTCACTCATTTTGCTGCCTTTGTGGAAGACAAAGAGATTGGCGTGAAATATATGGACGCTGAGATACAGTTTACTGCCGTTTTCTCTGGTCTAAGCCCACAGGAAATCGGTCCCTACCAAATGACTAATAATCTTATGGACCCAATGTATTACGAGGTTGATATTCCCCTCAATAAAGAAGGAATTTGGCTAGCCACATTGGTAATAACATTAGAGGAGGAAACTCTCTCACCTGTCGTATATGAAATTGTAGTTAAAAAACAAAACCCGATAGTACCAATTTTGACGGTAGGGACCTTGCTATTTTTCCTAGGAATTCTAACTTTGTCGCTACGTGCTTGGGTGAAAGAATATAGAAAGAAACGAAAAATCAGGAATAACTAATGAAAAATAATAAATTCATCATATATATCGCTGTTGTAGTTTGTTTTTTTGTCCTATCAACAGGTTGTGGCACTCCTGAAAGTGATCAATCTTCAACCAGTACAACATTTGATATTGTAATTAATGACGGGAATTTAGTTGGGGATGTTGATACATTGAGAATAAAGAAAAATGAAGATGTCACTCTAAATTTTGCTTCTGACTCTGAAATTACGGTTCATTTGCATGGATATGACATTGAAAGAACAGTTTCACCGGCAAATGTTACTGTCATGGCATTCAAAGCGAATGCCACTGGGAGGTTTGTGGTGACTACCCATGAAGTAAAATCTGGACATCACGGAAATCATAATTCCCATGCAGGCCATCATGACTTGCCTACAGGTGCAGAGGCTCATGCCGCGTTATTTGAATCTGAAACTTTGAGTGAAGGAGATACTTATTTATTTGTGGTACCCGCTGATTTTACGGAAATCAGCATTCCGTATCACGATCATATGAATCATGACTCTGTTGGTTATATAGAAGTGTCGACTCATCACGGTGTTGATGGAAAGGTATCTGTAGCTGTAAAAGACGGGGAGCATCAGTTCCACCCTGAAAAGGTGATGGTACAGCCCGGGGCTAGCATTGAATGGGCAATTGAATCAGCAGAAAAAGTTCGATTAACTAGTGGGTTACCTCCTTCAAGCCACGGTGATCATGCAAATCATTCGGATGATGGATCTAGTGAGAGGACCCTTATTACCTTAGAAGTTTATCCGTAATTAATTTTGTGAATTTATGAGCATTAAAATGAAAAAATATATGGCACTAACCATTTTAGCTGTTTCTGCTTTTATGTTTGCGCCGGAGGTTAATGCCCATGGCTTCGGAGAAAGATACGATTTACCTATTCCTCTGAGCTATTTTCTAATCGGCGCTGCCCTAACGGTTATTTTTTCTTTTTTTGTTATTGGTTGGTTCATAAGGTCCAATACCACTGGCAAAGAGTATCCTACGCTGAATATTTATCAATTTTCTATAGGTGTATGGTTCTGCAAAGTTGCTGGGAAACTATTTGGCCTAATTTCCATATTGATTCTTTTTCTTTTGGTAACTACTGGTCTTATTGGCACGTCAAATGCTATAGAAAATTTTGCACCGGTATTTGTTTGGATAATATGGTTTGTTGGTATTGGCTATGTTGTCTGTTTGGTAGGAAACATCTGGTTAATAACGAATCCGTGGCTGGTAATATTCAATTATTGGGAACAGATATTTGGTAAGCATACCGGTCTTATAGATTGGCCTAAAAAATTGGATGCGTGGCCATCAGTTGGATTCTTTTTACTTTTTGCCTGGATTGAAAACGTACATCCTGCTAGCTCCGAGCCTTTCAGTTTGGCAATCATGTTACTTATATATTCATTTCTGACATGGGGAGGAATGATTTTATTTGGAAAGCACGTGTGGTTGTCTCATGGAGACCCTTTTTATGTTCTTTTTAATTTGTTTGCTCGTTTTTCCGCTACGGAATTAAGGATAAGAAGCAGAGAAGACTGGTGCACTCACTGTACCTCTGGATGTAGAGAAAATCTAAAATTATTAGATTGTGTTGATTGTTATGAGTGTTGGGAAAATACACCTACACAGAATAAAAAATTATTATTAAGACCTTGGTCGGCTGGATTGTCTCGAGGAGATCGTGTCACCCCAGCAATAATGTTTTTCCATGTGACTGCACTGGCTACAGTCTCTTTTGATGGCCTTTCTGAAACTTCTGCCTGGGTGGAAATTCAGACTCTGTTGTGGCCCTTAATTGATCCGCTTCCGGGTTCTGCAGCAGCCACTGTAGAAACATTGGGCATAATTTTAGTTCCGATAATTTTTGTTGGAGTATATTTGTATGTATGCGGTTTTATATCTCGAATGTCCCATGGGCAAATGACACCGGCGGACATCAGAATGAGCTTTGTATTTTCATTAGTACCAATAGCTTTAGCCTACAATCTTTCCCATTATTTTTCCTTTCTACTTATAACTGGACAAGAGATAATTCCATTGATATCTGATCCATATGGCTTCGGGTGGGATTTAGTTGGCACATCAGATTTTGATGTCAATATCGCTATTATCGACGCAAGGTTTGCATGGATATTATCGGTCGTGGCTTTGGTAGCAGGCCATATAATATCTGTATTCACTGCACATGTGATAGCTATAAGAAAAACAAAAAGTCATACTGTGGCTATCAGAAGTCAATATCCGATGCTATTTTTAATGGTGTTTTACACTGCAGTGAGTCTTTGGATAGTAGCCCAGCCAATTGTGGAATAATCTTAGTCTTGCTACATTGTGACTAATAGTAAAGATAGATTGAAAACACCAGAGAGAGGGCGACATGTCTAATGAACCAGAAAATGTCACATCTTTTACTTGCCCCAAATGTTCAAACAAGTCATTTGAGACAGGTGAAATTCGGACAACGGGATCGGGGCTTTCAAGATTTCTAGATCTTCAGAATCAAAAGTTTGCGCACATAACCTGCGACAGTTGCGGGTATACCGAGTTTTTTAAAAGACGTGGTGGTCGGGCAGGAAACATACTTGATCTGTTTACCGGTGGCTAGGATTTTCTATTGCTATAGAACTCAGGAGAAGGAATATGAAAGATAGAAAAGTCACAATATTGGGAGGGGGGAATACGGCGTTTTCTGTGGCTGCACGTTTATCTCATATGGGTAATTCCATATGTATTCTTGAGCACCCTGATTTTGCAGAATCCGTTTCAAATATTTCAGCCTCTAAAACGATAAATTTGGAAGGTGTTTTGGAAACGGGGCCGGCTTCAATAGAAAAAATAACATTGGATCCGTCTGAGGCCTTAAATTTCTCTGATTTGTTATTGTTAATTGTTCCTGCTTATGCACATAAACCGTTTGCTGAATTCTGCGGCCCTCATCTTACAGATGAACATACTGTTGTCGTTATGCCAGGTACCTTGGGTTCATTGGAATGGAAAGTATTGGCCTCTGAATTTGGAGCCAATAATATGACCGTTGCTGAAGTTGATACGGCTCCTTATGTTTGTAGGAAGACTTCCGACAATAGTGCGGTTATATGGGGAGAGGTAACTGCTTTAGGGTTGGGGGTCATTCCATCTTCAGAAACGGCGCCTGTACAGGAGATGCTGGAGCCTCTTTTCCCAGGAGTTACAGCATATTCAGATTCCTTGGAATGTGGTTTGTCTGCTATGAACCCTGTGGTCCATCCTGCTGGAGTTCTAATGAATGCTGGAAGGGTGGAATATTCCCGCGGGGAATTTTATTTCTACGAAGAAGGGGTTTCCAATTCTGTTGCAAAAGCCATCGAGGCCGTAGATATTGAAAGAAGAATGATAGGCACTGCGCTGGGATACGAACTTGTGCCAGTCGCAGACGGGTTTCATGAAGCAGGGTTTGGACCTAAAGGTAGACTTTGGGAAGTCATTAATGGCAGCCATATGCTTACACGACTAAAAGCACCCGGTTCTTTGGAGACTAGGTGGTTATCAGAGGATATTCCTTTTGGTATATCTGCTTGGAGCAAAATTGGTAATCAGTATGGAATTAGTTGTCCTGTAATGGACTCATTTGCCCAGATTGGGAATATAGTGATGGGTGCAAATGGAAACGAGGGAAGAGGCCCAAGAGATTTAGGAATTGAAAATTTATCAGTTGCAGAATTGAAAAATTATCTTCTAACAGGAAGTTAGCATTGGAAGTCTCATAAAAATCGATTCTTTATCGCAGTTTACATACAATCACCTGAGTGGAAACTTGGTTTGACCCTTAATCAGCCTGAACAGTATAATTCGGTGGTCGTGGTTTGGATTGGGATGAGCTTTGACGTAAACACCGCAATTCCTGTGGAGTAAAAGTAATCAAACAGGACAGCCGGTCCAGCTTCCATAACGAGGTTAACCCCTTATTTTCGAAGGAATTTCCTTCGGCGGGCGGCGACACCATGAAAGAAGCGTGTGGAATAGTCGGTGTGTATGCGAGGGAGGAGGATGTAGCAAGGTCGGTGTTCTTTGGATTGTACGCACTTCAACATCGAGGTCAGGAAAGCGCAGGAATAGCGGCAAGTGATGGTCGTAAAATTCGTCTTCACACGGAAATGGGACTTGTTTCTCAGGCATTTCAAGAGAATGATCTATCCCATTTATCTGGCCATATGGCTATAGGACACACCAGATATTCAACCACCGGATCCAGCAACATTAATAATGCTCAACCTATACTATGTAATGGGACTAGCATTGAAATCGCCCTTGCTCATAACGGGAATGTCATTAATGCTGTTGATCTTAGAGAAGAATTGCTGGATTGGGGCGTTCAATTTCAATCTTCAGCGGATTCAGAAATCATAGCTCATCTGATAGCTAACGCCCCGGCAGAAAATTGGTCTGAACGTATTGCATACGCAATGCGTAGGCTACAAGGAGCTTATTCCTTGGTTATGATGACTAACAGGGAAGTTTTGGGAGTAAGAGACCCTCTAGGTGTAAGGCCTCTTTGTATAGGCAAATTAAATTCGGGTTGGGTATTAGCCTCTGAATCATGTGCTTTGGACCATATTGGTGCTGAGTTTGTGAGGGAAGTTGAACCAGGGGAAGCTGTATTAATTGATGACAATGGGGTTACATCCATTTACCAAAAACCAAAAGATGGCGTTTTTGGAAGATGTGTATTTGAACAAATATATTTCGCTAGGCCTGATTCATTACTAAACGGTCAATTGGTTTATAGCAACAGGTTGGCTATGGGAGCGCAACTGTCCAAAGAACACCCTGTTGAAGCTGATTTGGTAATAGGTGTTCCAGATTCAGCTACTGCCTCAGCTGTCGGATATTCACAGGAATCTGGTATACCCTTCACGGAAGGTTTGGTGAAGAATCGTTATGTTGGGAGAACTTTTATATTGCCAGATCAACGTCTTCGGGAACTTGGTGTTCGAAGAAAATTAAATTTACTTCCTCAGATTCTTGAAGGGAAAAAAGTAGTAGTAGTTGATGACAGCATAGTAAGGGGAACTACTACTCCACATGTTGTTAATCTTTTAAAAAAAGGCGGGGCAAAAGAAGTTCATGTTCGAATTTGTGCTCCCCCCATCGTTTCTCCTTGCCATTTTGGTGTAGATATGGCCACCAAAGCTGAGTTGATCGCAAGTACAAACTCGGTTGATGAGATTCGAGATTTTATTGGTGCTGATTCTTTAGGGTTTTTGAGTGAGAAAGGATTGTTAGAAGCAGTATCTGGCCAGCGAAGCGAATACTGCATGGGATGTTTCACTGGAACATATCCGATACCAGTTCAACTAGAAATGGATAAATTAGTTCTAGAAACTTAAGAATAGGTGCGAACCGTTGAGTGAATTGGGTGCTAAAAGCATCTCTCTTGGAATTTTGGCCTCTCATGGAGGAACGAATTTACAGGCTATTATTGACGCTTGTGATAATGGTTTTCTGGATGCAAATGTTGCGGTGGTTGTGAGTAATAATTCGAAATCATATTCTCTCCAGCGAGCTAAGAACTCAAGTATTCCAGCGTTTCATTTGAGTTCACAAACGCACTCTNGCGAAAAAGATTTAGATTTAGCTATAGAAGGTATTTTTAAAAAATATGAGGTGGATCTAATAATATTGGCTGGATATATGAAATTAATAGGACCAGCTGTATTAAAAACTTTTCACAATCGAGTAATAAACAGCCATCCTGCTTTACTCCCTAAATACGGAGGTAGAGGAATGTATGGGGATCGTGTGCACGAAGCGGTTGTAAAAGATAGGTCGTACCAAAGCGGGATCACGATACACTTAGTGGATGAAGATTACGATAATGGAGCGATAATTTGTCAGAAAATCGTAGCTGTTGATCCTTTTGGGGGAGTTGATTCTGTGAGAAATGAGATACAACAGCATGAGCATAATTTCTGGGTAGAAACTTTAAACAAGATTCAAAAGGGGGAAATTGATTTAGACAAAGTAGGAGTCTGATCCAATGTGGGCTTCCATTTAAGTCATACTAAGCTATGGACAATGAAAGAGTTACCTATGAAAAAGCCGGTGTTAATTTACAATCATCAGAAAAGATCAAAGACAAGATAAAAGAATTAGCTAAGNAGACATATAATTCCAGTGTAATTGGTGGTGTTGGTGGATTTGGTGCAATGTACAAAATTTCTGGTTACCGAGAGCCTATATTGGTTAGTAGTACCGATCCGGTAGGCACTAAATTGATGGTGGCAGGAATGATAGGCGACTATTCCTCTATTGGTGAAGACTTAGTTAATGCTTGTATAAACGATCTCATTGTAGTCGGCGCTGAACCACTGTTTTTTCTTGACTATATAGCCACATCTAAAATGAATCCAGATGTGGTGGAAACAGTTGTCAGTGGCATTTCTCAAGCGTGTAAAAATGTAGGTTGTGCTCTTATTGGAGGTGAAACTTCGGAGATGCCTGGAGTTTTCACGGCATCCAATTTTGATGTGTCTGGGTTTGTTGTGGGGGTGGTAGAGAATGATCAAATGCTTGATCCCATTAACACAAGTAGTGAGGGAGATGTTCTCATAGGGCTACCTTCAAATGGACTTCATACTAATGGATATTCTTTAATACGGCACGTTTTTGATCTACCGAATAGTTTGGACATTCTAGGGGAAAAAATAGATAACTCAGGAGAAACTTTTGGGGAGGCGCTTCTGAAGCCTCATCCTTCCTATTATGATGATCTGAGACAAGTTTTCTCTTCTTGCAAAGGTATCGCACACATTACGGGGGGAGGCATATANGAAAATATGCCTAGGNTTTTACCCAATGAAATCCAGGCNGAATTTGACGCTTCCCTATGGGAGANGCCTCCNATATTCCAATTTATTTCTGACTATAGCAAGGAAACAGNNACCATTGAAATTGATGAGATGTATAGAGTTTTCAATATGGGCCTAGGAATGGTTATTATCTGTTCANCNGAAAACGCGCCTGGGATTTTAGAAAATATTCCTTATTCGAAGATTGTGGGTAAATTACAGGACAGAGTTTCTGACANCAGAGTAAACATAAAAAACAAAAAATAATTATTAAAATTGGAATAAGCTCATGAAAGCTATATTGAGTGTCTATAACAAGGACAATATAGAACATATCGGAAGATCTCTCAGTGAAGCAGGATACGAAATTATAAGTACCGGGGGAACTTATAGATCCCTAGGAAAGGCTGGCATTTCAGTCCAACAGATTTCGGAATTAACAGGGTTTCCTGAAATACTAGATGGTCGTGTTAAAACCTTGCATCCAAAAGTTCATGGAGGTATTTTGGCTCGTCGTGATATTGATACACATCAAGCGGAAATGAAATCGAATGACATATCTTCCATAGATGTCGTAGTGGTTAATTTATATCCGTTTGTAGATACAGTCCGACAGGAAGAAGTTTTTTTAAACGACGCTTTGGAAAACATAGATATTGGCGGCCCTACAATGATTCGATCAGCTGCTAAGAATTTTCCACATGTTTTGGTTGTTGTTGATCCATTAGATTATGAATGGGTTGCCGAAAAAATCGCCTCAGGTGAAGGATTTAGCGAAGCAGAAAGAAAAAAATTAGCGCAAAAAGCCTTTCAGCACGTTGCAGTGTATGATACCGCGATATCAACTTGGCTGAATGAGACCCCTCTAGACTCGAATGAATTGTCAATTGGGCTTGGTAGAGTAGAAACTCTTCGATATGGAGAAAATCCTCATCAAGAGGCTGTAGTTTACAAGAACACTTTAGGGGCAGGTGGAATAGTAGAAGCAGAACAGCTGCACGGACTACCTATGTCCTACACAAATTATCTTGATGCAGATGCTGCGTGGACGACCGCAATTAGTTTTAATCAAAATGCTTGTGTCATCGTGAAGCATACTAACCCTTGTGGCATTGCCCTGAACAATGAACAGTCATTGGCTTTTGAATCGGCATTCCAAGGCGATTCAATTTCTGCATACGGAGGCATTGTGGGTTTCAATAATGTAGTAACCCAAAAGACGGCTGAAACAATGCATGGGGTTCTGTTTGACATCATTGTGGCCCCAGGGTATGAATCAGATGCCCTTGAAATTCTAAAGAAACGTAAACGTACCCGAATTCTAAAGGTGAATCCTGCACACGGAGCTTTATCAAATTTAAAGGCATTGACAATATCGGGCGGAATGTTGGTGCAGACTATGGATGATATAAGAGAAGACCCTAAGGACTGGAAAGTAGTGACGGAGAGGACCCCTACAGAGCAAGAGTATAAAGATCTTGAATTCGCGTGGAATTGTTTGCGGCACATTAAGTCCAATACGATTGTGTTAGCAAAAGATAATACGTTGGTAGGGATGGGAGCTGGACAACCAAATAGAGTCGTAAGCGTACATCTGGCATTAAGAATCGCGGGTGATAAATCGATCGGATCTTCTTTGGCCTCTGACGCCTTTATGCCGTTTGCAGATAATGTGGAGTTAGCCTCAGAAGGAGGTATTACAGCTATTATTCAGCCAGGTGGGTCTATAAGAGATGAAGAGGTCATTAAAGCGGCAAATGAACATTCGATCGCAATGATGTTTACAGGAATAAGGCATTTTAACCACTAACAATCTTCATTGGGGAATATTTTGAGTGATGCATCAAATTCACTAGACATAGTTATACCAGTCCTTAATGAGGAGCAAACCCTAGAGGATAGTGTTGAAACTTTAATGTCTTTTTGCGAAGAAAATATTGGGGCTTATGACTGGGTAATTACGGTAGCCGATAACGGGTCGACGGATCAGACTCTTGAAATCGCACAGTCTTTGTCAAAAAAATATTCGAAGGTTCATTATATTTGTCTGAAAGAAAGAGGAAGAGGTCGGGCACTTAAGAAGGCTTGGACTCGAAGCGAAGCGAAAATATTAGCTTATATGGATGTGGATCTATCAACTGATCTTAGCTCTCTACCTGATTGTTTAGATTCAGTAAGAAATTCAAAAGCTCAAATCGCTGTAGGGTCTAGGCTTTTATCGGAGTCTGAGGTGGTCGGTAGATCATTTAAAAGAGAATTTATCTCTCGTAGCTATAGTCTATTGTTTAGAATGATGTTTATGGTTTCTTTTAGGGATGCTCAGTGTGGCTTTAAGGTAGTGTCTAAAAAAGTAGTTGAAGAGGTTCTCCCTTTGGTGAACAACAACAACTGGTTTTTTGATACTGAACTTTTAATATTGGCTGAAAAAAACGGATATTCTATTTTGGAAATTCCGGTGAAATGGGTAGATGATCCTTTATCTAAAGTCAACATAATAAAAACTGCAATAGAGGACATAAAGGGGCTTATTAGGCTTAGGTTTCGTGACGTAGCAAGGTCGAGAGCTGTATTGACTTCTTATGAGTAGTGGCCTCCATTGCTATGGCACTGCGGCAAGAGTACAATTAACAGCCCATCTGTTTATGGGTAATAAATACAGGTAAATTTTAGGATCAAGACATAGGAAAATTGTTTTTCTTGCTGTGTCGTAGGCCTGGCTAATGACAACACCTCAATTTGATATAAGACCTTCTCTAATAAAAGGTGATCCCGCGGACGCATACTTGCATTGGACAAAGGAAGTGATGCGCCTAGAATCACTTAATCCAAAGGTACTAATGGATTTCTCAGCCCCTAATTCCGGTATTTTATGCGGAGTCGAAGAAGCGAAGGCTCTTTTACTGAATGTTCTTCCTAAAGTTGAGCAGGACCCCCAGATAAATAATGGTAATGATGTTGTTCAAGTATGGGCGATGGAGGAAGGAGAAAAATTTGAGGCAGGAGAACCTGTATTGCGGGTGATTTCTAAATATGCTTCTTTTGGACTTTATGAAACCAGTATATTAGGCATGCTTTCCTCTTCTTCAGGCTGGGCTACAGCTGCTAATGCCTGTGTAGAATCGGCTGGTGAAACAACGGTTATAGCTTACGGCGCGAGGCATATACATCCAAATGTGGCCCACATACTTGATTATGCATCTGTCATAGGAGGTTGCTCGTCGGTATCTACAATTTTGGGTTCCAAACATGCGGGAAGAAACCCGCTGGGTAATATGCCACATAGCTTGCCATTGTTGTTTGGGGATACTGTCGCTGCAGCCCAGGCTTTTGATAAACACATTGGTATGGAAACTCAGCGGATAGTAGTGGTAGACACCTTTAAAGATGAGGCTGAAGAATCTCTTAATGTAGCAGAAGCTCTTAGGGATCGACTCAGGGGAATAAGATTAGATACTCCTCATGAGAGAGGAGGTGTAACACCTATGCTAGTGAAAGAAATTCGGAATCGGCTCGACAATATGAACTTCAAACATGTGGAAATATATGTCAGTGGAGGGTTTGGCCCTGAGAAAATCAGAGAGTTTAGAGATTCTGAAGCACCAGTTAATGGATATTTAGTCGGTAGCTATATCTCATCTGCTGTTCCGAACGAATTTAGGGCAGATATTTTAGAAATAGAAGACAAACCAGTTGCAAAAAGAGGCCGCGTACCTGGTCGTCTTAATGGTAATCGTTTGGATAGAATTCTCTGATTTTATGAAGTTCTAGGGCTAAAAATAATCTGCAGGGAATTTGCATGTTTTGAAGGTTTGGCCCATTCTGCAGTCCTCCACCCCACCACAGCTGCAATACCTTTTTTGGAAACTATCAGAGGAATTGAGTCACGGTCCCTACGTGGTATTTTGGCATCCACCATAAAATCTTGTAGCTTCTTAGAATTGCTCATCCCTGCAGGTTGAAAAATATCGCCCGGATTTCTATGGCGTACCCATAATGATTCTTCACTTAGATTTATGTCGAGCGAGGCAGATAAAATAGGGTTTTTCGTACTTGAAGTATCTAAGAAATCAGGCTCACTTCCCGCATATACTGATATTTTCCAATTTTCAGTAAAAGTGGGTCCGGGAATTTTAATTAAGGTTGTGTTGTTCGCATTTGTAAGATTTGGTGGATTAATGGGTGACCTAGAAATTTTAATTTCTTCGTAGTCTTTCGTTACAACGACCCCTTCAGGAAGATTCAGAGATCTTCCTGTGGCTCCTTTGGCTATATCAAGCATATATTCAACATGTTTGTACGAAAGGTCCCGCTGGTTTCCTATAGCAGTTTGTGCTGCCTTTTGGAGTATTCTCCATTTCAAAGACTCATGTAATTTGTTGAAGGAATTCATTTTAATGCTGATTTCATCATCATTCAGGCTTATTGTGGAAGGCCAAATTTCGTCTACTTTTTCCTGTATGTAGTCGTAATCTCTCTTTGCTGAACGGCCTAATTTATCGATGGATCTAAATATTGCTGAGTTGTATTTTTCTAAAAATGGTAATAGTTCTAATCGGATCGAATTGCGGGTGTAATCGGTGGAACTATTAGTTCGATCTGAACGCCATGGAACATTGTTATCATGACAGTATTNAAGTATTGAACTTCTATTTAAAGACAGCATAGGTCTAAAAATATTTAAACTTCGTGCCCCAATAGTTTGATGTGACATTTCTGCCATTCCTTNNAGACCGTTCAACCCAGANCCTCTAATGATATGCATTAATATCGTTTCCACCTGATCCTCGAAATTATGACCCAATATGAGGATAGATCTATTATCTTTTTCATGGATGTGGCNAGCGAAAAATTCGTATCTGGCTGATCTAGCGGCGTCTTCTAATGAAATTCTGCGGGTTTTAGATAACTCGACTACATTTCCCTCTGATACAAAAGTTGGTATACCTAAAGATCTAAAATAGGTTTGAACGAAAACTGAGTCAGATTTGGATTCTTCGCCTCTAATTTGGTGATTGAAGTGCAAGATTTCAATATCGGAATCGATTATTTTTTGGTTCTTGATTAGAACATGTGCCACCGCCATCGAGTCAGGTCCACCAGAGACAGCAATTGAAAGAGTTTTACCCTTAAGGCCATGCTTTAAGGATGCATTCAAAATAGTTTTTTCAAATGAGATAGTCTTCATTTCAATTTGGTTAAAAAGGATTAATCAATCTATCTAAGGTGTTTCATTCATAGAGATGAGACGATACGAGTCATTTGCTATNTCGATTGATGAGATAGAACCCAAATTAATATTTAGTTTTTCAAAATCATTGGAATGGATTCCCAGAACATTGCAAATTATCCCCTGGATAGGGAAAAGATGGGCAACGATGGCGATAATGTCTTGATTGTAGTTATTGAATATTTCTAATGTGGATTTCCAGGCTCTTGTGTGTACCTCTCCAAGGGTTTCTCCTCCTGGGGGTCGGGCCGTGGAATGGTCTCGTCTCCACTGTGCCATATATTCCGGATATTTGTCATTCATTTCTGATGCTTTGATACCTTCCATTTCCCCTGAATCCATTTCCTTTAAGCCGTCCAGATAAATTGGAGTTAAACCAGTCATCTTAGAAATGTACCCAGCGGTTTCCTTTGCCCGGCAATAAGGACTTGAGAAAAGTAATCTGGGAGGTGGTTCCATAGAAGAAATTTTTTGAGCTACTGCCTTAGCTTGACGCCTTCCTAAACGAGTTAATGGGACCTCACTGGTACCCAAAACCAACTGGGTCTTGTTGGCTATTGTTTCCCCATGTCTAACTAATAATATCTTCATTGNTTATGTTATCTATTTTAGGATCTTTAGATTCTTTTNCTGGGTCTCGTGTTATCAATAGAGACTCAATTTTAAACCGATCCATTTCCAGTACACGGAAGGTTAAATTCCCATACTCAAATTCCTGATTTAAATTTGGAATTTCTCCTATTTGATCTAAAACAAAACCAGCAATTGTTTCATATTCCCCTTCTGGAAGATCTAAATCCATTTCATTGTTGGCTTCAGATATGTCCATGCTTCCTTCAATTTGAAAAACGTTAGGCATTATGTTCTCAAATTCAGATTCAGGGGATTCACCTTCCTCACCGACCCTTCCTACAATCAATTCTGTTAATCTTTTGAGAGTCACCAGACCAGCTAATCCTCCATACTCATCTAAGCATATAGCCATTTGGTTACCTGTATGGCGAAGTTCCTCAAAAAGCTCTGATGCCCATTTTGTTTCTGGAACAAAATAGGCATCACGGGTTACATCTGTTACAGAATCCTTTTCATTTATGCCNTTTGTCGATAAAACACGTAGGACATCTTTTGCTGAGATTATTCCTACAATATTCTCATTCGCGTCCTTGTAGATAGGAAATCGTGTGTGCGAATGTTTAGAATAAACAGATAAAAAGTCTGCAAAAGTCGTGCCACGTTCCATCACAATCATTTCAGTTCTGGGAGTCATTATTTCTCTAACTTGAGTATCTCCAAATCTGAATACGTTTTCCAGCATCTCAGCTTCGCTTGGTTCAACGGTACCTTCCGCCTCCCCAAGATCGATCATCGATAAAATCTCACCTTCCGTTACGCTATCTTCAGAATCTTGCTCTTGTCCAAAAATAGATTGAGTTCTCCGAGATAACCATTGAAGAAATANGATCGCTGGGTATAGTGAGAGTTCAACTAGTTTAAGGGGCCTCGCGTACAGAAAAGAAACTTTTTCAGATTTTTTAACTGCCACGCTTTTGGGTATTATTTNGCCAAAAATCAACAATAACCCTGTTCCTACAATGGTGGCGACAGCCAATGCGAAGGCTCCTTCCCCTAAAAATTTGACTGCTAAGGACGTGACTACTGCGCTAAAGGCCACATTCACCAGATTGTTGCCCAACANGATTGTTGAAAGTAATCTTTCTGTGTTGGCTACCATGTCATNCACACGTTTAGCACCTGGTATATTGTTATTTATCAGATAATTTAGACGTGTTCTTTGAAGAGATAGGAATGCTGCCTCTGAACTTGAAAAAAATGCCGACAGAAGAAGAAAAATACCTATCAGTACGATGCTAAAAGTAATGTCGTTTGACAACGACCACCTCCCAAACCTAGAAAACTCGGTACATTGTGGAGGTAATTATAGATTGATTGAATCNATCGTGTTGTTAATTTCGGATTGACTAAGTTCCCATCCCTGTTGGATGGCTGCACTAGATACTGAGAAATTGAATCCCCTTCTTTGCAAATGTCCTTCCAATTTCCTATAAAATGCTTCTTTTTCTAAACCTGTTAGAGATCTAACTTTCTTTTTGACGCATATCCACGCATTCTCTANATCATGAATTTCTGAAATTGCTTGTTCCGCATTGTGTTCAGAAATTCCTTTTGAAATTAATTCTTGTTTGGTAGCTCTTCTACTTTTTGGTCGGGATTGCTGTCTACTATCTACCCACATTTGAGCAAAACGTGAATCATCCAGTAGATTTTCCCTATACATTTGAGCAACTGAATTAGAAACTACTTCAGGGGAAAAGGTTTTTAGCAATCTTTTACGTAATTCAGACTCACTTCTAGGTCTATAAGATATGAATCGTCTGGCAATTGTGTTTGCTTTTTCTTTCTCTTCATNTTTACGAAGGTCTTCGACTAAATTTTTAGTTAGGCTCGTATCTAAATTAGTCGAATCTTTTGGAATTTTGATAATTTTCAAGAAAACGAACCTATTTAAACTGCTTTATTCGCTTCTTCATCTGTTTCTATATCGTCTAAAGGCACTACCAGGTCATCCATTGGTCCGGGATTCAAAGCAACCTTAACCATTTCGTTGATTTCATCAGTCAAAACAGGGTTTTCCTTAAGAAATGTTTTAGCACTTTCTCTTCCACGGCCTATTTGGATTTCCCCAAAAGAGTAAAATGCTCCACTCTTCTTCACAATCGAATGCTCAACCGCTAAATCTAGTAGGTCGCCTTCCATACTAATACCTTCGTTGAACATAATGTCAAATTCCGCGGTTTTGAATGGAGCTGCTACTTTGTTTTTTACAACTCTAGCGCGNACGCGGTTTCCTATAATTTCACTTCCTTGTTTTAAAGATTCGATTTTTCGGAGGTCTATTCGAACAGAACTGTAGAATTTAAGAGCCCTTCCACCAGGTGTTGTTTCAGGACTTCCCCAGAATACTCCTACTTTTTCTCTAATTTGATTAATAAATATGACTGCAGTATTTGATTTGCTTATAGATGAAGTTAATTTTCGAAGGCCTTGAGACATTAATCGGGCCTGCAAACCAATATGGGAATCGCCCATGTCTCCTTCTAATTCGGCTTTAGGAACCATAGCAGCTACGCTATCGACGACGACTACATCTACAGCACTGCTTCTGACAAGATATTCANATATCTCTAAAGCTTGTTCAGCTGTATCTGGTTGAGAGACTAAAAGATTTTCAGTGTCCACCCCACAACGGGCAGCATAACTAGGGTCCAAGGCATGCTCTGCATCGATGTACGCCGCAGTTCCCCCATCTCTTTGAGTTGCGGCCATCACATGATAGGTAAGAGTTGACTTGCCAGAGGATTCAGCGCCAAAAATTTCAGTGACTCTTCCTTTGGGTATTCCACCCATACCAAGACTAGCATCTAGCGAAGGTGAGCCTGTTGAAATGGAGTCTACTTTAACGTCTTGGGCATCACCTAATTTCATGACGGCGCCCTTTCCAAAATGTTTATCTATTTGTCCGAGAGCAAGTTCAAGGGCTTTTGTTTTCTCGGTTTTGTCCATGGTAAATCTCCTGAGTATTTGGTTCAAACAGTAATTGATGTATGAATTACAGGAAGCCTAGCACACGAATTATGCAAAGTAAAGACAAATGTTCTAAAAAAAACCATCAAATTAGAACATGGGTGTTTATTGAATTACGAGATTAGCTCTTGGAGTGTTTCACCAATTGAACCAGGTCCAGGGATCACAGAGACGCCAGCATTGGAGAGGGCCTTCATNTTCTCTTCAGCTTTTCCTGCAGATCCGGTGATAATTGCACCAGCATGCCCCATTCGTTTGCCAGGAGGTGCACTTTGACCAACGATCAAAGCTGCAATAGGTTTTGTAAAGTCGCTTTTTATGTACTCAGCGGCCTCTTGTTCCTTGGTTCCGCCAATTTCTCCTATCATGACAACGTTGTCTGTATCAGGGTCATTTTGAAATTTCTCTAGGATGTCAACGAATGTCACACCAGAGACGGGATCTCCTCCAATACCTACACAAGTTGACTGTCCAATATTGAGGTCAGTTAATTGTCCAACTGCTTCATAGGTTAATGTACCGCTTCTGGAGACTACTCCCGTTCTNCCTGGCAAATGTATATGGCCAGGCATTATGCCCATTTTAAAATTCTCTCCTGGAGAAATGATGCCAGGGCAATTTGGACCTATTAGCGTGACGTCCTTATCTTTAAGATACCTGACTACTTTTATAGTGTCTTGAACAGGGATACCTTCCGTTATACAGGCTATTACATCAATTCCCGCATCTACGGATTCCACTATTGCATCAGAAGCAAAGGCAGGAGGAACAAATATCAAAGATGCATTAGCGGAAGTTTCATCCACGGCTTGCTGAACCGTATCGTAGACAGGAACCGTATCGTTAAAAGATTGACCCCCTTTGCCTGGAGTTACTCCAGCTACTAGGTTTGCTCCATATTCAGCTGATCGCTGAGCATGATAGCTACCTTCTCTGCCTGTAATGCCTTGTACNAGTAACTTNGTCGATTTATCTACGAGAATACTCATGTAATTAGTTCCATCAATTGTTTCATGTATATATATNGCAAACCTATAATTTATGCTAGTTTCTTGATCTCATTTGCGGCTTGACCAAGAGTGTCAACTAGAATCACATCTAGATTGGATTTAGAGAGAATTTCTCTTCCTTCATCAGAATTTGTGCCCAACATTCTTACAACCATGGGCCTGATTCTATCTGGTTGTTGTTCAGCGGCTAACAAGAAACCTCTTGCAGCTATATCACAACGTAATATTCCTCCAAANAGATTTACTAAAACTGCTTTCACGCTATCATCTGATAAAACTAAATTGAGGGCTTTTGCCACCTTTTCTTCATCGGCGCCGCCGCCGATATCCAAAAAGTTGGAAGGTGAAGCTCCGGCAGAACTTGTTACATCCATCGTAGCCATAGCTAACCCGGCACCATTCACTATACATCCTATTGTCCCATCTAATTTCACGTAATTGATATCCGAAGAACGTGCCTCTACTTCAAGAGGATCTTCTTGAGAAAGATCTGCCATTTCTTGGATATCCTTATGCCTAAAAACCGCATCGTCATCAATGTCTAATTTTGCATCAGCAGCCAAAACTTTCCCGTCGTTAGTAATTACCAAAGGATTTATTTCTACCAATGAAGCATCTGTTTCAATGAATGCTCTGTATAAGTTTTGGACTAGGTTCGTTACGGGACGGATATGTTCTTGTGCCAGGTTGAGACCATAAGCTATCTTCCTACCTTGGAAAGGTTGCAGGCCCAATACTGGATCTATGGGGACTTGAATGATTTTTTCTGGTGTTGTTTCAGCCACCTCCTCTATATTCATACCTCCCGCTTCACTTGCAATTACAACTACCCCTTTGGAAGCCCCATCAATAACCATACCTAAATAGAGTTCTGTTGCTATATCTATACCTTCTTCTATAAGTACACTGTTAACAGGAACTCCTTCCGGACCAGTTTGAAAAGTTACAAGATTTGTCCCTATCATGGCTTCAGCTGCCTGTTCTGCAGCTCCTGGGGACTCCACAATTTTCACGCCTCCTCCTTTTCCTCTACCTCCGGCATGTACTTGTGCTTTAACTACTACCGTGCCNCCCATATCAAATGCCGCGGTAGCAGCCTGGCTTCCGGTTTTAGCTAATTGACCCCTAGGGGTGGGAACCCCATATTTTCCAAGTATCTCTTTTGCTTGATATTCATGGAGTTTCATTATTATCTTTCCTAATTAACACTCACTAAATTCCANTAACCAAAGCGGCGGAGGGTGTGGGATTCGAACCCACGATACCCGTTANGATATGCCAGTTTTCAAGACTGGTGCATTCGTCCACTCTGCCAACCCTCCATTTATAAAAAATTACTTAGGTATTCTAGTGCCCAGCGGAAGGTATCAGCAACTTGATTGATACATTCAACCTCAAAAGTTTATTAATAGAGTTAGCTATTGTTACACCAAAGGCCACGGTATGTTTACATTGGGATCAAGGGTAGGCATTANAGGAGTTTCGATGATTTCAACCAACCTATATTGCAACGCTCGTATCTCTTCGGGTTGAATTAATGTTTCAAATACTTTGCTTTTTTCGGTAAAGGTATTCAACAGATTTTTCATGTCAGTGACTAAATGTTCGGGTATTTCCTGACCGCAGTATTCCAGCATAACTGTTCTCATCTTGAAAGAAGAATGGAAAGTAAGCCCATGGTCAATAGACCATACCTTTTNCTCGGAGTCTAAAAGACAGTGTCCGGCTTTTCTATCCGCATTATTCACTAATAAATCAAAGATGGCTAAAGGGAAAAGGTCTTTTGGAATGGTATCCCTCATATCAAAATAGGTAATACGNGGGTCGCAATCCAAGTAAAGTTGCATTGATCCGACACCGTATGGCCCATCTCTGATTATAGTCAAGGGAATATTAGGCCATTTCAGAAGTCTGCTTAGCTCATATGCTGCTTGTTCTCTTTTATACAGTGTGCCTGATGGAAAATCACGTAATGGCTTCTCGCCGTCTCGTGGTTTGTAAATAGCCCTTACACATTGCTTTTCTCCAGCGCTAATCCAAAGTAGGAAAGTATAATTTGACCCCCATGGCATAGTGTGTCCCCCGATAACTTCGCCATTTTCTAAATGGGACAAAGCCTCTGACGGATCCAAATCAAGTATTTCTGCNTCAGGAAGAGGAAAACTTTTTCTAGGGTCATTCAGATGTTGAGATTGCATTTGTTTAAACCTAGAAGCGAATTTTAGAGTTCACCTGGATAAACCCTTGCATGACCATTTCTTCTAACACAGTAGTGACCATCAGGATTAATTGGATTTTCGCACAAAGGACATATAGGTCTTCCAGAAGCAACTATTTCTAGANCATCTTTAGCGAAATCACTAATCATGGATCGTGTTAACCATAGNCTTACTGTAGGTTCTTCTGAGTCATCGTCAGGATCATGAGCGTCAATTATGAACATATTTGTCTCAGGGTTGTGTCCGAAGGCNAGCCGACCCGCTTTAAAATCTAAATTTGTTAGACCAACTGCNTCTAATTCAACAGGGGGTTCTGTGACCCCTTCATTGCTTTCAGGTGTCTCTTTTGCCAATTGAAGCATAGCTACAGATAATTCTGCCAACTGTTCCTTCTCCAACCAAATTGCTGCTGTGCTACTGGCACTGTCAACGTTTATTCGAAAAGTTCGCATGCCTGGGTCACCAAATGTCTCAGGGATAAATTTTGTTACTTGTGTGAACTCATTAATAGGTCCAGCCATCAAAACTCCGAAAATCATACGAAACTAAGGTGATACATTTGTTATTGGAAATAAAATCTAAGAAGAATGTTAGGTCTTTTCAGGTGTTTGTAGCAACAGCACATTTCAATTTCAAAGTTTTCTTGATCAAAATAAAGCCGTCTTGTGTGTTACAATTTCCACCTGTGTCGCCGTAGGGCGCGCAGTTTTATTTTGCTAAAAATTATCGACTAGGAGAAAAACTTGGCATACGTAACCCTTCGTGAAGGCGAAGAGGATGAAGTACTTCTTAAACGGTTCCAGACCCAAATGCAGCGGTCAGGAATCCTGCGAGAGCTAAGGAACAGAAGGTTCTTTCGTTCGAAGGGAGAACAAGCACGCCTAGATAAGCAGCGAAGTATTCGCAGGCTTCGAAGGCGTCGAACCAGACGTTAATAATTTTTAGCTGCGCATTCAAAATTACCAAATAGATCAGTTATTTCTGATCTGTCGTAGGTGCGTCAAATGAGTATTCTTTATGTTGTCTCAGATAACGCTGGAGCAGGAAAAACTGCCCTGTGTGCCTCTTTAGCCTCCGTTCTGAATGATATTGGACATAAAGTTATGGTGTGTAAACCAATTTTTTCAGATAACGAAAAATCAGACCGNAATAATTATTCGGCAGTTTTAGACGTTTCTTTAAATGGCTCTGNGGATGAATCCATTGATTTAAATGCTGCTGCTGCTCAGAAAATTAAGGCGATAGAGGGTGGAGTGGAGACCCTCCTCTTAGAGGCTTCCAACACCTTAACGATTGATCAGCATGTTGAACTGGTTAAATCCATAGATGCAAAAGTACTTTATGTGAGTAAATACAACGGTGTAGTCGATGCTATTCCATCTATTACTGCTTTTGGTGAAAATCTAATAGGGGCAGTTATAAATTTCTTAACTTTGTACAAAGGCACTGAAGCTTGTGAGGTGGTAATTCCTAGATTGCAAGAAGCGGGTATTACAGTGTTGGGGTCGATACCAGAGGATAGGACCTTATTGAGCCTAACAGTCAAACAGATCTGCGAAAATTTAGAAGGCACCTTTTTTTCAGGTGAAGAATACGGAGATGATTTAGTTGAAGGATATATGGTTGGTGGCTTTGGGATGGACCCTGGCGAACATATATTTAGTAAACAAGACAAAAAAGCAGTTGTGGTTCGAGGAGATCGTCCTGATGTTCAGATGTCGGCATTGGACACAAATATGGAATGCTTCATAATGACTGGCGGNCTCGAACCAATTGAATATGTTAAATATGAGTCTGAGGAAGAGGAAGTTTCCATNATCATTGTCAACTCAGATACATTAGATACCATGGATAAGATTGGGTCACTTCAGGAACATGCTGAATTTAATCATAAAGAAAAACTTTCTAAGTTTAAAACTCTAATTTCCAGACATGTTNACGTTGAAGGGTTGAAGTTAGCTTTGTAGATTATTCGTACCCTTTTTCTATGGTCACTGATTCTTAATTGTTCACCCCGTTAAGACGAAAAGCTTGGTCAGAATTAGGCGTTACCTGTAACGGGTAAATGATTTTACGACATACCTTCTGCATGAGCGGCGTGGAAGGTGTCAACTCCTCCTTTGAATTCACCACCATTCCTAGTTATAGCAACTGGGCTGGCAAATTTGGCAAATCCAGTTTGCGTGAAACCTTCGCCCAGAACCCTGATGTTATGGCCNTTAGCTTCCAGACCTGCANCAACCTGTGGGTCTAATTCTGGTCCTACATCAGTTGTGGCGGAGCTGCAGTCTACTCTGGGAGCATCTATAGCAGCNTGGGGATTCATTCCAAAGTCAACCATTTTAACTATTAGGGATGTGACACAGTTTGTTATTCGCCTTCCCCCTGATGCTCCCACAGCAATCTCCACGCCATCCTTTCCCAGAACAAGAGCAGGAGTCATGTTGTTCAATGGATATTTACCTGGAGCTATTGAATTGACCCGGTTTGGTGTGGGGTCGTACCACATCATCCCATTATTCATGACAATACCAGTTCCCTTGGGTATGATTCCCGACCCAAATCCTGACATTATTGTGTTGGTAATCGAGACCGCATTGCCTTCGCCGTCAATAACAGCTAGATGGGTTGTTCCATTATCAGGTCTAGGTTTGCTGCTTTCTAATACAAATTTTGGTTCCCTACCCTCTTCAATCCAGGGATTTCCGGGGAGGAAAAATTCGGGTACTCGATCTTCTATTTCTTGTTGTCTTTTTCGGGTGTAATCATCTGATACCAGACCATTCCATGGCACATCGGCGAATTCTGGATCAGCTACATATTCAAACCTGTCAGCGTATGCCATTCTGGCTGCACTTATGTAGAGATGAAGCATTTCTACAGTATTATGACCTGCGTTCGAAATGTCGAAGCCATCAAGAATTTTTAGTGTCATGGCACTTGTAATACCGGCGCAAGCGAAACGTGGCACCCTNACAGTTTTACCATGATAGTTAAATTCGAGTCCGCGATCCCAATAAAAAGGTTTGTATTGATCGAAATCTTCCATTGTTAGAAAGCCGCCGTTGTCTTGTATATCGGTAACTAACGCTTCTGTTAGTTCACCTCTATAAAACCCGTCTACGCCGTCTTTTGCGATGGCTTCTAAAGCATTTGCTAGATTTGGTTGTTTTAATACATAAGGGCCGTCAATTCCCCCGTAAGGTAAAGAACCTCCTGGCATAAAAGTATTTCCCAATTCAGAATATCTTAGAAGCATGCTTGAAAGACTTCCGAACTTATACAAAGTAAACCATTCTGGGTGGAACCCTCTACGCGCTATGGAAATAGCAGGTGCAACAACTTCCGCTAGAGGTAATTTTCCGAACCGCGAATGCGCTTCAAGTAGNCCAGCAACGCATCCAGGGACAGCGATCGATTTATATCCATGAATATTTTCGTCATTTTTGACACCTGCCCATCCAAAACTTCCCACAGACGCTTCTCCGGTGAGTTCGTATAAATCAGGTTTCCCGGAAAGAGGTCCCTTCATTGGAAATCCAATCACNCCTCCTTCATTNCCTACTTGGAAGGTCATGTATCCGCCGCCGCCGATTCCACTTGATTCAGGTTCCACTACACCCACTGCTAGGCATGCAGCAACTCCTGCGTCAACAGCATTGCCTCCCAATTTAAGCATTTCCAATCCTGCCTCAGTGGATAAGCGATCTTTAGTCGCAACCATACCGTTGGTTGATTGTGCTTCACTTTTGGTAAAACTGGCATTGGAAGCTAAACTAGTGGCCATATATCTATTCTCCTGACGCTAAATATAGTTATATTAATCTATGACAATCGTCATCATACATTAGAATTTGATGCTCAGGGTGACGTTCCAGAAATTTACTCTTTAGGCTCACTTTCTAGACGATATTTCCAGACATCTTTGAATAAATAAGTGGAGGCTATGAGGCAAACAAATATTAAGGCTGATCCAAACAATGTTGATAATTGCGGACCAGCTATGTTTGCTATGGAGCCGGCTAGCAGGCTTCCCACAGGAACCAATCCCCAGGCCATCATGTATATGCCTGTAACACGTCCTCTTAATTTGTCAGGAAGAATTCCTTGAACTGTAGCTCCGGATATTGAGAAATAAGACATCATAGAACCAGATAAAAGCATCACTAGCACCATAGCAATATGGTAGAAATTATTTATGGCTAGTGCTGCCATTAAAGCTCCTAAAAGGCCTAGCATTACAAAAAGGACCCTTCCGGGGCGTGTTATTTGTGTAAACGAAGCAAGTATTATTGTGCCTATCAGGGACCCGAGACCTGCGGCAGAGAGGAGTAATCCCAACCCTTCGGGTCCGACCTCAAAAACTTCAGCAGCGTAAACAGGCATAAGGCCATGTACAAATGGCATGATCAGGATAACCATGATTACGGTCATAGAAGTCAGACCAATTATAGTTTTTTGGTTGAACACGTATTCAATTCCAGATTTTAAATCTTGTAGTAATGTTTCCGTTGATCTGTCGGTACTATCAATCGAAGAATCTTTATCAAGCCGAATCATCAAAATTGTGAGAGCTGCTGAGAACATAAGAATAGCTTCAACGATAAACAAAGTACTAGTTCCAAAAATAGCGAGAGCGAAACCTCCCGCTGCTGGTACGATTAATCTCATCACACTGAAAGCCATGGAATTTAAGGCAAAAGCATTTATTAAGTTTCTTTTTGGAACAATGACAGCTAATAGTGACATTCTGGCTGGATCATTTATTACCCATGAAATGCCCATAAGGAAGACGAAGATAAATAAGTTCCAAATATTAGCATGCCCAGTGGCGATGACGACTGAGTATCCAAGCATCAGTACTGCCTGATAAGCGTATATGATGAAAAGTAGAATTTTTTTGTTGTATTTATCGCTNATAAGACCTCCGAAGGGAGCTCCTATCAAAACGGGCAAAGCATCTAATCCTAGTGCAATGCTTGTTAGTAAAGGTGATCCCGTAATTTCATATGCCAGCCAACCAACAACAACTTGCTGGAGCCAAAATCCACTGCTGAAAATGGCCGTAGTGAGCCATAGGAATCGGTAATTGCGAGAATGAAAAGCATCGAATGTGTGTAGCTTTCCGNGGATTGCCTTAGGTTTTGGGATTTTCTTCCGAAGTTTTTCCGAACGCGTCGGACTAGAATTAAGATTCGGATCAGCTGGTGAATTTATGGATTTAAGAGCGGCATGGTTGGATGAATTTGTTTCATCTTGTTCACCTATGACGGGCCCAGTTATTAGTCCAGACTCGGTTTTATTCAACTATATTATCTTTTACCTCACCGCTACTAATTAATCCGTAAAATAATGACCCAATAAATTCGGTATTATAAGTCTAAATTTTCATGAAATAAAAAACAAGTATTTTTATTATTTTATTCAGATATAGAAAATACTATTCTTGTTTTGTAACGGTATAGGCGAATATTTATTGAAACANACTTTCATGCAGAACATCTCTAAATCAAAATTTCTGTACCCTCCATATATTTTGGTTGATGAAATTTAGTACCTGGTCGAACAAGACTTAATCTGTTAATCACGGGCTTTAGAGATTTAGAATTTGAGTCATCTTTTGTTCTAGGGGGCATCCAGTCGTCATGATGTCCAAGAATCACTTCTCTGGGTTTCAACATAGTTGCCATAAGACCAATATAGTCGGTCAATGAACCTTGAATAGGTTCACCGTCAACGTTTGGTCTCCCAGCCATGGCCAGTATGGCAGCATCCGCCCTTAGATCTGAGATTACTCCTGTCCAGCATCCAGAGGTGTCTTGAAAAAATATAGATCCACTAGGGGTTTCAAATAGAAAACATAAAGCACCACCAATTTCCCTAGATCCGAGGGTCTCTTGTCGGTGTCTTTCAATTTCCTGTATCAGATTCGGATCTGTTCCTTCTGGTAATTGATCCGGGACCCGACAACTCCACCGTTCGTCTTCTGTTAGGTTCATATGCCCTGTTTGGATAGCATCGGTTTGTGGTTGGAACGTGTTGGGTATCCAAATACATGAATGCAGGCTCGGGAAAACTCGAACCGTCACATTTTCGTTTAAACGGTACCTTTCACCACCTTGAGCTCTTCGAAGTTGCTTTTCGGAGACACCTGCATCGATTAAAATTCTCACACTTTCATTTGAGCCAATGACTTGAGCCCCAGTATTTTTGGCTATTACGTCAGCTCCACCGATGTGATCGAAATGGCTGTGTCCAATGAATATAAAATCAGCTTCATTTATTTCGGAGGTGCTAATACCTACTGATGGAGCTGTAGAAACTTTATCGATATAGGTATCCAACATGATGGTCAGGTCGTCTATAAGCAATCGAAAAGTGGCACATCCAAGCCAGTCTAGTTTAATCGACATATTTTTTCTCCGTTGAATAAAATCCGCTAGGGTGTTACGCACGAATATGCTAAAATTACTCTGCTTTTATAGCCCCATTATTACAGAATTTGCTTGGGTGGTCTTGTGACTGAATCATATGTGACTAATTGGACAGCAGTATTGATTGTTGCTTTTGTGGGAGCTCTAGCTGTTTTACTGATGTTTATTGCATCAAAGATATTGGCTCCTAAAAGGCACTCAGATTTGAAAAACACCCCATATGAATGTGGGATACCTGCATCTCCATATCAATGGTCTCAAATTCAAATTCGTTATTATGTTTTTGCGATATTGTTTGTCATATTTGATGTGGAAGCGGTTTTTCTGTTTCCATGGGCNCTTGTATTTCTTTCCGCANCTCCAGCAGTTTTTTATGAAATGATAATTTTTATTGCCATTCTTTTGTTTGGCTTAGCTTATGCTTGGCGGAAGGGGGTTTTACAGTGGAGATAGATGAAAATTCCAATATTCATATCCCTCGATTCGAAGGGTTTGCTGGAGTTGAGAAACCTCTTGGTGCCGGTTATAAGCCTGGTGAGGGAAATAATCCGGCTGACAGTGTCTTCAACAAGGTTTTACCCAATGCATTAACTGCAAAATCAGATGAATTGTTTGCTTTGGCAAGAAAGTCTTCGCTTTGGACTTTGTCTTTCGGGTTAGCGTGTTGTGCCATTGAAATGATAAGTGCACATGCTTCCCACCACGATTTAGATAGATTTGGTGTGGTTACATGGCCTTCTCCTCGTCAAGCTGATGTGATGATTGTCGCGGGGACAGTGGTAAAAAAAATGGCGGACCCTATAAAGCTTTTGTATGAACAAATGCCTGATCCTAAATGGGTTATTGCTATGGGAAGCTGTGCGACCAATGGAGGACCGTATTATAAATCCTATTCTGTAGTAATGGGTGTAGATCATTTGATACCTGTCGATGTCTATGTCCCCGGTTGCCCTCCAAGACCCGAGGCTCTTATATATGGCGTTATGCAATTACAGGAAAAAATAAAAAATGANGCTAAACCCTCACTTAATAGAGAGTTATTACAAGAATAATGACGAGTCATAGTAAAAGTTCTTCAGAACATGAAGTTCAAACATCGCCAGTTTCAGAAGCCCTAGATCAAAAATCATCTAACCTTCAAAAAAACTTAAAGTTAGCATTTGCTGAGTTTTCTGAAGTGGATGTTTCCACCTCTTTAGACATGGTCGTCCTACGAGTTCAGTCAGCAAAACTCCCTGATGTTTGTGAAATTCTCAAAGGAAACGAAAAATTTTCATTTAATTACCTATCTTGCATTACTGCAATTGATTATGAAGAACAGGAGGAAATGTTTGAAGTTGTTTACCACTTAGTATCCATTGAATATCATCATAAACTTGCGGTAAAAGTATCATTACCTTCAAGTAATCCTATAGTCCCCTCTGTCTTTAACATATGGAAATCTGCAGANTGGTTTGAAAGGGAGTCTCACGATTTGTTTGGTATTAAGTTTAAAGGGAGAGAAAATCTCCAGCCTTTACTCTTATATGAAGGATTTGAAGGTTATCCGGGGAGAAAAAGCTTTCCATTTCACGAATATCAGGAATGGTGATATCAGGAAACTCTTATGCAGGTACATCAACAGGATAGCCAATATTCCGACGCTATAGATCTTATGGTCAACATGGGGCCTCAGCACCCCAGTACTCATGGTGTATTTCGACTCGTTATATGGGTTGATGGCGAGCGGATCGTCAAAGTGGAGCCTCACATTGGCTATCTGCACCGTGGGTCAGAAAAAATATGCGAAAGCGAGCAATACAACCAAATTGTCACGCTTTTTGATCGCCTTGACTACGTTGGGAATTTGAACAATGAATTGGCATTCTGTTTAGCTGTGGAAAANCTTACAGAAATTGTTGTACCTGAAAGGGCGGAATATATAAGGGTAATACTATGTGAGTTAAATCGAATAGCAAGTCATATGTTGTTCTATGGAGTATATGGTTTAGATGCTGGTGCCACTACACCGATGCTGTATGCGTTTCGTGAAAGAGAAAGGGTTCAGGAACTTTTCGAAAGCGTTACTGGGGCAAGAATGATGCACAATTACATTCGGATCGGTGGTATCAAAGGGGATGTGCCAGATGGGTTTGAAAAAAACGTAAGAAACCTGTTGGATGATTTGAAAAGAGGTGTTGAAGAATGTGACCGGTTGTTATCTCAGAATGAGATGTTCCTTGCACGCACAAAGGGGGNTGGAGTCATTAATGGCAAAGAAGCTTTAGATTATGGAGTAACCGGACCGGCACTTCGAGCTTCAGGTGTTATAGAGGATGTGAGGATTACAGATCCATACTCCATATATGAGCGGTTTGATTTCGGTATTCCNGTTGGGAGCATTGGAGATTGTTGGGATAGGTATTATGTCCGTGTTGAGGAAATGAGAGAGTCCATAAAAATAATCGAACAGGCCCTTTCTGAACTTCCAGAAGGTGAGATTTCTGCAAAAGTTAGAAGGATAGTCAGACCTCCAGCTGGAGATGTATTCGTTCGTACGGAATCTCCACGAGGTGACTTAGGAGTTTACATAGTAAGTGATGGTTCAGATAAGCCATATAGGGTTAAAGTAAGNCCGCCTTCTTTTGCTAATTTACAAGCTTTAGAATCTATGCTGAAAGATACATATATTGCAGATGCCGTGTTAGTACTGGGCTCTATCGATATCATTATGGGGGAGGTGGATCGATGAGTGTGGTTGATATAATTTCTTTGATTCTAAAAGCCTCTTTGCTTTTATTTTTCATTCTCATTGTAGTTCTCATACTAACTTTAGCTGAACGAAAAGCGTTGGCTCGAATACAACAAAGGAAAGGGCCGAACAGAGTAGGATTTAAAGGTTTTCTTCAACCTTTTGCAGATGCCCTTAAATTGCTCACTAAAGAAGACATTCTTCCATCATCTGCGAATAAACGTATTTTTTGGNTTGCCCCACTCACCGTTTTCCTTCCCGGATTTTTAATTTGGGTGACAATTCCAATGGCCCAGGAAATCGTATTGTCTAACCTGGATATGGGCCTGTTTTATATAACTGCTATATCGGTTCTATCCGTTATGGGCTTGTTGATGGCGGGTTGGGGGTCTGCCAATAAGTGGGCGATGATAGGAGGCTTGAGAGCTGCAGGCCAACTTATAAGCTATGAGATTCCATTTATAATGGCAATCTTATCTGTAGCGATATTGGCTCAATCTTTCAATCTTAAGGACATAGTTGATGATCAACGAACCTGGCCTTTTGCTCTGACACAGCCTTTGGGATTGTTTATATTTTTAACAGCAGGCTTGGCAGAATTAGGCAGAACNCCCTTCGATATTCACCATGCAGAATCGGAGGTAGTTGGAGGCCCATTTGTGGAATACAGTGGAGCTCATTGGTCAGTGTTTTATCTTGCTGAATACATGAACACATTTACGGTGGCTGTTTTGACGGTCATTTTATTTTTGGGAGGATGGCNGTCGCCAGTAATGCCGTTTACGGGTACTTTGGAAATGATTGTTTCATTAATTTGGTTCTTAACGAAAACTACCTTGGTAATATGGGTAATATTTTGGATACGTGGTACCTATCCTAGGTTGAGAATAGACCAGTTAATGTCATTTGGTTGGAAGATATTGGTGCCAGCCTCGNTCATCAATATTTTTCTAACTGCGTCTGTACTTTACTACGGTCTCGGTGAATGGGTTATAACGATAATATCTTTGCTTTTAATATTGGCTACTTTTTACTTCATCAGAAGAGGATCTTTGTCTAAAACTAAACAGGATACCGTGAGGGTTATTCGGGCTGATGACATAAGAGCTCAGCTTTCAACTGGAGCTGAAGGTTAGATGAAAATACAAGCTCCTATGATTGGGTTCATAAATGGTCTTTTGGTTACCATAAAAACCACTCTGAGAAGNCCGGTGACAGCTGAATATCCTTCTGTTGAGAAACGTTTAGCTCTTTCCGATAGATACATGGGGTTTCCGGCATTGACTTGGGATTACGATGTAAAAGAGCCATATTGTACGGGTTGTATGGTATGCGTCCGAGAGTGTCCTACGCAGTGCATGTCTGCTCAAATGAAGGATAACCCCAAACATGAAGAAAACTTGAGTAGAAGACGTAAAATAATTGATAGCTTCGAAATAAATTTAGGGAGATGTATTCTTTGTGGCATATGTGTTGACGTATGTAATTTTGATGCTATCGAAATGTCCCATGAATATGAATTGAGCAAATATCAAAGAAATGCGAACAGGGTTAATTTGAATCAATTGTTGGACATGGGCAGCTCATTCCAGAATAAAATTGGGTGGAAACCCAAACAACCACAAAAAAATAGTGGTGTGCCACAGCCTCCCAAACCGTCTGGGGAATCTTCCTAATGAGTGTTTTCTTTTTTGCAATTGCCGCATTTATTGTTATAGCTGGCGGTATCGGGGTAGTGGCAGCAAGAAATATTGTTTATGCTGCCTTGTCATTGTTGGCGGTGATGGTGGGAACCGCCGGCATATTTTTGATAGGACTTGCCGAATTCTTAGCGTTAGTACAGCTTTTAATATACGGAGGAGCTGTAGTTATTGTGATCCTTTTTGCTCTCATGTTGACGAGGATTCAAGATTTCGAATTTTTGTCGGCTAATAAACATTGGCCATTAGCGTTGATTGTGTCTATATCTTTCTTGGTTTTATTTCTCATTTCCATTTTGGTGAATAAAAGAACAATTACTGAAATGAGTGGCGTCGATATTTCTGAGCTCGGACTCACTCTTTTTGCCGATTGGGCTATTCCATTTGAACTCGCCTCGTTGGTGTTACTTATTGCTCTCATAGGAGCGGTTGTCGTAGTACGCAGGGATAATGAGGAAAACAGGTAATGGAACTTATTTACTTTCAACTGTTAGCGGCTATTCTTTTTTGTATTGGAATATATGGCGTGTTGGCTAGAAAAAGCGCTGTCCTAATATTGATGTCAATAGAGTTAATGCTCAACGCTGTTAATATTAACTTGATTGGATATGCAGCTTTTTCAAGCCTAGGAGCAGCTCATAAAAATCTAGGACAAGTTTTGGTGATATTTATTATTACTATAGCCGCAGCAGAACTTGCATTGGCTATGGCTATTATTTTGCGGCTTTACAGAAATAAAAATAACGTCAACGTCGACGAATTAGATATCTTAAAAGGCTAGTATCGGAACTATGATATTGAGTGCTGAATATGCATGGGTGATACCTGGATCCGCAGTTATAGCTTTTTGTTTAACTAGTTTATTTGGAAAAGCTCTTCCCTTTAAGGGAATCTTTTTACCAATAATTGCAGCTTTACTCGGATTTATTCTTTTTTGTTTCATATTCATTGATTTCATGTTGGCAGACGTTAGTGTGACAACAGCAAGCATAGATTGGATGGTTGTTGGAGATTGGTCCCTAACATGGGGATTTTCAGTCGATGAAATTTCTATTGTAATGTTGGGATTGGTAGCCTTCATCTCTTTAGTTGTTCAAGTGTATTCAATAGGGTATATGTCTGGAGATCCTAGACTCTCTTGGTATTTTGCCGTCCATGCCTTGTTTGCAGGAGCAATGCTGGCTTTGGTTCTGGCTGATAATTTGCTGTTTCTCTACTTCTGTTGGGAGCTAGTAGGATTGGGGTCTTACCTGTTGATAGGGTTTTGGTTTGAGAAAAAGGCCGCATCCGAGGCGGCCAAAAAAGCCTTCATCACAACAAGGTTAGGGGATGTTGGTCTTCTTATCGGTATCATTTTACTGTTTAAGGCAACTGGTACATTTCATATCCCCTCNATAATCCATGCAGCTCAAAATGGAGCCATTTCTGAATCTACTTTAATGTGGTCATCTTTAATGATATTCCTTGGCGCTATGGGGAAATCTGCCCAATTTCCCTTTCATGTTTGGCTTCCTGATGCAATGGAAGGGCCGACACCTGTATCTGCACTAATTCACGCGGCTACAATGGTGGTAGCAGGTGTTTATCTGATTGCTAGGATGCTGCCACTATTGGAGATTGTTCCCGGATTTTTGACAGTTGTTGCTCTAGTCGGTCTGTTTACGTTTTTGTTTGCAGGGGTCATAGCCTTAGTGATGACCGATATAAAGAAGGTTTTGGCTTATTCCACAATTAGCCATCTAGGATTAATGATTTTAACTCTTGGNGCAGGTGGACTTGCCGCTGCAATGTTTCACTTGGTTGTACATGGGTTTTCGAAGGCNCTTTTGTTCCTCGGCGCAGGTAGTGTAATGCATGGAATGAATGGTGAAACCGATTGTTGGAAGATGGGAGGGTTAAGGAGAAAAATGTCTGTGACATCNGTTACCTTTTTAATTGGTTGTCTGTCTTTGGCAGGGATAATTCCTTTGAGCGGTTTTTTTAGTAAAGATGAAATGTTGATCGCGATCAATGATGGTTTAGGGCCCATTTTTCTTTTCGCCACTTTGGCTGGTGTTTTTTTAAGCTCCCTATACATGATTCGCCTGTATTGCTTGATTTTTATGGGCCGCTCTAGAAGTGATGAAGCTAATAATTCCCACGAATCTCCTTCTGTCATGACATTTCCACTTCTAGTGTTGTCGCTGTTTGGTCTTTTATTAGGACTTCTTGCACTTCCGCTGCCTTTAGGGAATTTTGAAGGATTTGGAAATTTTATTGATTCGCATCATCATTTTCACGTTTCACCTTGGATAACACCACTTTCTCTTGGAGTGGCTTTGGCTGGTCTGATAATTGGGTTCATGTGTTATGGATATTCTAAGATTTCCCACGAATTAGTTGCTATGAAATTCGGGTATTTATACACATTAGTTCTTTCGAAATTTTATATAGACGAATTTTATCAATGGATAATAGACAAAATGGTTTTATCAACTGCTCGATTTGTTTCTATATTTGATCGGGTTGTTGTTAATGATACTGGGGTTGATGGTATCGGAGTTTCTGTCGTTCTTTCGGCGTTTAAAGCAAGGCTTACACAGACTGGGAAACTGTACAATTACGGAACCGCTATGGGTGTTGGTATATTGTTCATGGCCGTTATGTGGATATTGGTTAGTAGTTAATGGAATTTCTCAGCTTTTCTAACCCAACAACGCTGGTTGCCTTACCAATCCTTGGTTGCCTGATACTGCTTTTTGTTCCAGGCCAAAGACCTGACCTTGTTCGTTGGATATCTATTATTTTCGCTACTGTTGTTTTAGGTATATCGATTTATTTCTTTATATTCTTTGATCACAGTGAAGGTGGAAAACAATTCGTATACGAATATGAGTGGCTGTCGTTAGCTGGACCATGGGTAGATTCTCAAAGGGCTATATCTATGTCTGTTGGAATAGATGGTATTGCAGCCACTATGGTTCTGTTAACAGGGATCGTAATGTTTACGGGAACTCTCGTCTCTTGGAACATCAATGTAAATAACAAGGATTTCTTTATCTTGTACTTTTTGCTGTTGTCAGGAGTATTTGGTGTTTTTATTGCCTATGATCTTTTCTTTTTCTTTTTCTTCTATGAATTGTCCGTTTTACCGATGTATCTACTTATAGCCAAATGGGGCAGTAGCAGTAAGTTCTCCTCTTTTGAGAGAACGAAAGAATACAGCGCTATGAAGCTCACATTAGTGCTCGTAGCCGGAAGTGTTCTCATTTGGGTTGCTATCATCGCCATGTTCGTTCAGTCTGGAGTTGGTAGCTTTCATATAGAAGAAATTCAGGCAGTCATGCCTGATAAGTTTTCTGTAGAGTTTCAAAGTTCCGTCTTTTTAATCCTTATGATCGGATTTGGAATACTCGCGGGATTATGGCCTTTTCACACTTGGTCACCTGATGGGCATGTTGCTGCACCTACGGCCGTAAGTATGGTTCACGCCGGAGTGCTGATGAAGCTGGGTGCGTTCGGTATTATTAGAGTCGGTATGACCCTTCTACCAGAAGGGGCTCAAATCTGGATGCCTCTTTTGATAGGGCTTGGGGCGGTTAATGTGATCTATGGAGCCCTTTCCGCCATGGGGCAGACCGATTTGAAGTATGTGATTGGATATTCCTCAGTAAGCCACATGGGATATGTTCTGATGGGACTTGGGACGTTGAGTCTTATGGGGTTGAATGGAGCAGTGTTACAAATGTTCTCACATGGGGTAATGACAGCATTGTTTTTTGCCGTAGTGGGGATGATTTACGAACGTACACACACTAGAGACTCCCTGATTCTTACTGGGTTGGCNCAAAAAATGGGGGTTGTAGCAGTTCTTTTCACAATAGCTGGCTTGACCTCTTTAGGACTACCTGGTCTTAGTGGGTTTGCTGCGGAGCTATTGATATTTATAGGTATATTTCAAAGCTATGAAGTATGGGGTGTCATTTTGGGTTCTTTGGCGGTGATTGGAGCAGCTATTACGGCTGTATATATTTTGAGATTGCTGTCCAAGGTGTTTTTTGGATCGCCTGAAGATGATTTATCAGACTATTCAGATGCCACATTAAGAGAGAAGTTTGCTGCAGGTGTTCTAGTGGGACTTATTTTACTAGTAGGTATATTGCCATTCCCATTTGTGAAGGTAATTGAAAGTGGTGTTGAGCCCATACTGCTTCAGATAGTAGGTGCCGGATGAATTTTCATCTAATATATCCGGAGTTTCTTCTTACGGGATTGGCATTTCTTGTATTGACACTGGATTTTTTTCTTCCTGAAGACAGGAAATTTCTGCTGAGTTGGGTCTCATCATTGGGAATGGCTCTTGTCATTGTATTTGCTCTGCTTTTATACCAACAAGGTGATCTATATCAGGGCTTATTGATCATAGACGGATATGCTGGATTTTTTAGGATATTCTTTCTGGGAATAGGAATAGTTATTACACTTATGTCACGGGATTTTGTGCAGTCCAATATTGGAAATCCGGGTGAATATTATGCGATCTTGATATTTACAGTTTTGGCCTCAATATCTTTAGCGTCTTCCGGGGAGCTTCTTACTGCGTATGTGAGTTTAGAAGTATTGAGCTTTGGGTTGTATGTGTTGGTTGCATACGATCGATATAACCCAGGTTCCAATGAGGCTGGAGTCAAATTTATTCTATTAGGTGCTTTTTCGTCTGCATTGATTCTCTACGGATTGAGTCAAACATATGGGTTGATAGGGACCACGAGGCTGGATGAAATGGCAGTTCTACTTAGCTCTGTGGAAGATATCTCGATTGGTATGCTTTTAGGATTAGTGTTGATTCTTGCTGGTATAGCGTTCAAGCTAGCAGCTGTGCCATTTCATATGTGGGCTCCTGATGTTTATGAGGGTGCCCCAATACCGATAACAGCTTGGTTATCAGTGTGTTCAAAAATTGCAATTGTTGCTTTTGCTATAAGGTTTTTCACTACTGGTATATTTCCTGTGGTTAATGATTGGCAGCCTATTCTAATGGTACTCGCAGTTCTGACTATGGTAGGCGGAAATTTATTGGCACTGGTGCAAAAGAACATGAAGCGATTGCTGGCTTATTCAAGTATTGGACATGCAGGATATTTACTCATGGGCTTGGCTGCTTTAGTTGCAGTCACCGATGAAGGGATGTTCAATACTGACTTCTCACATTTGGTATCTAACGGACTGATTTTCCATATGATTGCCTATGGTGTGACAAATTTTGCCATTTTCTATTGTCTTATTCTTGTCTATAACAGCACTGGAAGGGACGATATACAAGGTCTTGCGGGACTTTCATCTAGGCAACCTATGGTGGCATTGGTAATGGTCTGTTCTCTCTTTTCCCTTGCAGGGTTACCTGTGTTTGCTGGTTTTACTAGTAAGTTTTATCTCTTTAATGCTGTTGCGTCTCAAGGATATTTGCTANTGGTAGGGGTTGCTATAGTTGCCAGCTTAATATCACTTTATTATTACCTTACAGTGGCAAGGTATTTATATATNGAAAAAGTTCTGGATGAGTCAATAATTTCAGTNTCTGTGGGGAGTAAATGCATTCTGGGAGTTTTNTTGATTTTTATGGTTGTAGGAGGGATATTTCCTTCACCGTTAATGGATTTAATACAAACAGCGACAGATTCTGTCTTAAAAGTAGAGTAATTCCTCTGATAGACTGATCTGCGGATTTTAATTACACCAAGAAAAAGGAGATGACATTGGCCCATTCAATAGATTGGCCCGAAGAATATAAAAGAGGGCTTGTTGTAGTTGCCCATGCAGACGATGCTGAATACGGTTGCTCAGGTACGGTGGCCCGGCTAATTGCTGAAGGGTGGGATATGGCTTATGTGTTGTGCACAGACGGCAGTAAGGGTAGTAGTGATCCTAATATGACTGAAAAGCAATTGTCAGATATCAGAAGGGAAGAGCAGGAAAATGCAGGGAAAATACTTGGTTTATCAAATGTTGCATTTTTGGGACACCCAGATAGTTATTTGCAGCCTACCTTAGATTTGAGAAAAGATATTGCTAGGGAAATTCGAAGGCAAAAACCAGATGTAGTCATCTGCCAATATCCAATGAGGGTGTTGGATGGAGGTTTCGGATCTGGGCACCCAGATCACATGACGGCCGGTGACACTGCTCTTTCTGCTATATTTCCCACAGCTAGAGATCATATGACCTTTCCAGAATTAATCGAAGAGGGATTCGAGCCTCATAAAGTGGCAGAAGCATGGATAATGGGACATCCTGAACCTGATCTATGGGTTGATATTAGTGATCATATGGAAACTTCTATTAAAGCTTTAACTGCGCATGTATCTCAAATGGACGGTAAGTCCTATGATGAGGTATTGGAACGGATGCTGGAATGGAGAGGTGAAAGGGGTAAAGGTAGAGGAATGCCCCAGGCGGACGCTTTCAGACGAATTTATTATAGGAGATAAAAAAAACAAAGAACGAAGGAATTATTATGAAGCCTGTTATAAAAAACTATAGAGACCATTCAAATCCCATTTTAGGTAAGAGCGATGGAGTTCCAAATTATGTGATGCTTTATGTTCAGCATGCACCTGGTGAATCTTCCCCTTTTCATACCCACCCTTGGGAACATCAGGCTTTTATAACAGAGGGTTCCGGAGTGTTATTTTTTGGCGGTGAAGAATATCCAATAAAGCAAGGAGACTGCGTTCATGTTCCCGAGAATGTTGAACATCAGTTCAGAAACACTGGGGATGTTCCAATGAATAGGGTGACTGTAAATCCAATAGGGTCAGAAGAGTAGAATTATTTTAAACCGACCCTTTTTATCATTTCCAGGAGTTCTTTATAAGTATTTTCTGCAAGTTGGCCTGCTGGGTGTCTGACTGTAGGGTGACTTATCAGCCCTCTGTGATGGATGCCTGCCTTGCGGATGGCTAATCCTATACCTTCCTGCTGTTCAAATTGAATTAAAGGCAGATGGTCATAGAATAATTTTTCAGCGCCTTCCGATTTACCATTTTTGTATTCATTGCAAATTTGGACCAAAATTTCGGGGTATGCGAATCCAGTCATGGCACCTATGGAGCCCCTTCGAAGTTCATCGAGGAGGAACACACCGCCAAGGCCTCCAAAAATTCCCATTCTGTCTTGAATTTTATTGCGAATCGCACTTATTTTGGTAGGAGTCGGTGGGTCTTCAAGTTTTAGATATTTAACATTCGGTATTTCATTGGCTACTCTGACGATAAAATCTACAGGCATTTCTACTCCAGATGTTTGTGGGTAGTCTTGCATCACGATAGGAATAGTTAATTGTTCTGCTAACTGGTAATAGTATCCAAAAAGGGCGTCTAGATTGGATTTAGGCATTGATGGTGCAGAAACCATTACAGCAGCAGCACCAATTTGTTCTGCTTCCCTGCTTCTGTCTATCATTGCCTTAGTTCCATTGGCTGTAGTTCCTAGGGTCACGGGTAAATTTCCGGAAGATTTTATAATTGTTTCTGCGATTTTCGTCCGTTCCCTATCAGTTAAACGAGCAGCTTCACCCATTACTCCAAGTCCGACCACACCTGTACATCCTGAGGATATGGCCTTATTCACCAAATTGGGTATAGAGTCATAATCAACTTCTTCATTCTGGTCAAATGGGGTTGCTAACATCCAATGCATGCCGTAAAAGGGGTCGAGCATATAAATTGTCTCCTATAAGTAATTAATGGTTCTTATTCGATGATTTTCGCTATCGGCTATGTATGATTTTCCAGATGAATCTGTTACAACCCCATGAGGTCGAGCCAACCCTGCCTCTGTTGCTGGCCCACCATCCCCGCTCGGCCCCAGTATTCCTCCAGCAATAGTGTCTATTACGTTGTTTTCTGAATTAATTTTTCGAATCGCATGATTTTCTGTGTCTACTATTAATACATTTTCTTCATTGTCACACCTTATCGCCTTGGGCCCGTTTAGTAAGGCGTTACGGGCATCGCTGCCATCACCTTCGTAACCTTTTTCTCCGGTTCCAGCGATCGTGGATATGATTCCTTGAGAATCTATTTTCCTGATGGTGTTTCCTTCTCTTTCGCAAATATATATATTGCCTGATTTATCGGTACAAACAGCTCTTGCGCCAAAAATACCGGCTTTTTCAGCGGGACCACCATCTCCGCTGTGTTCTTTTGCTCCATTANCAGCTATTGTAGTGATGAGGCCAGTTATTGGATTAAATTTACGCACCCGCTGATCTTGTACGTCAGCTATCAATAGATTTCCGTCCTTATCCAAAGCGCAGTCGTTAGGCTCCATCATGGCTGATTCAGTTGCTGCTATTCCATCTTCTCCAGACCCCTTTTCTCCTGTTCCTGCAACCGTATTAATTTCCCCAGAATTTTTATCGATTAACCTTATGGATGGATTGAATCTTTGGCATATGTATACGTTTCCACTTTTGTCTACTTGTATTGCGTAAATTTCATCTATTGATGCATCTGTAGCATATCCCCCGTCGCCGCTGTGACCCTGAGAACCGTCNCCAGCAAAACATTCAAGGATTCCTGTTTCTAGTTGTAGGCGCCTAACCATAAAATTAAAACAGTCAGCTATGTAAAGATACTGCCCATAGGGATCAATATCTACATGGAACGGATTATCCATTGTGGCGTTTTTTGCAGGGCCCCCGTCACCACTGTATCCCTGTTCACCGGTGCCAACTATGCTTTGAATTATCGCTACCAATTTCTATTCCTTGTAGATTCTTTATTTTACTTTCACAAATTATTCTATATCACCGGTAAAATAGTAGGAGTTAACTTTTATTTATTTTGTAATTTGATATTGGCTATATACCTATGAAGAAATTGTCTTTGTCTTTTGCTGTTGTATTGATGTGTTTGATGNTGGCATGNAGTTCTGATCCTGATGTTGAATCTGGTGACGTTTTGGTGATTAAAAATACCCCGTTTGCAACCGTGGCNCCCNCAGTTAAAGCTGAAATAATCCATTCACCATCACCATCACCATCACCATCACCATCACCANCACCATCACCTATACCAAATGCCACTGAAACACCTACTTCGATGAAAACGGTGGATTCACAGGGGATAGTTGAAACCCAAAATGAAGGTCAGAAATCATCATTTGAAATCATTTCTAATATGAAGAAAATGTGGGATCAGGGATATTCCCANCATTCGATGCTTAACATGAACATGACGATNTCATTCGACGATTATTTGGAAGATATGCCGATNCTTATGGAAGGTGACGTTCAAAATTCTCGTAATTATAAAGGGGTTACCTCATTTGAAGATAATGGTCAGATTGAAATGATTGAAATGATTGTTATGGATAAACATACCTATGCTAAGTATCCAAATACCAAATATTGGATTCAGTTTCCGGAAGATCAAGAACCTGTGAATCCTATAACTATTATTAATTTGATTAACACCAATGATGTTGAGGGTGAATTTGTTGGTATTGAGAAATCTGGAGGAACTTCATCTCAGCGAATTACCATTGAATTGAAATCAGCAATTTTGGGCCAATTGCTTCCTGTATTAGAAGACTCGATTGGTACGTTNAAACTAGATCTTTGGATTGATTCTGATACAAATCAGGTAGTAAGGATTTTGATTACCGGGATGGCGATAGGAGGCCAGAGAGTTAAAGGTCCAGATGGACAAGAGGTAACAATAGAGGTGGATATTGAAATGTCATCATGGGATTTTGGGAAACAAGTTGAATTTTCTAAACCGGAATTACCTTCCATGCCTGAGCGAATGGTTTGGGATTCAGCTCCCGAACTTATGTTGCAAGATGACAAAGATTATTCAGCCATTATAAAAATATTTGGGGGTGGAGAAATAAAGATTGATTTATTCNAAGATAAAGCTCCCGTTACGGTAAATAATTTTATTTTTCTTTCTGAAGAAGGCTACTATGATTGGGTTACCTTTCACAGAGTCATACCGGAATTTATGGCGCAAGGAGGTGATCCTTCAGGTACAGGTAGAGGTGGACCTGGATATTTTATTGGCAACGAATTTCATCCAGATGCAAGACATGATTCGGCTGGTATATTGTCTATGGCTAATTCAGGTCTTCTGCCAGACGGACAAGGAACTAACGGGAGCCAATTCTTCATCACATATAGGGAAGCGCCATTTTTGGACGGATTAAATGAAGACGGAACACCGAAAGACTGTGCTAGTGCTTCATGCCATTCAGTGTTTGGTAGGGTAATACAAGGTATGGATGTATTGAATAATATCGTACCCCGCGACCCTGCAACTGCCAGCCTACCTGGCGATGTAATCGAAACCGTTGAAATTATTGCTGTTCCAAAATAAATTTCAATTTAGTTTCAGAAATTGTTCACCACTAGCAACTGCCTTTATAAAAGTTGCACTTTTCCCTATTTCACCAATTGTTAATACTGGTGACATTTTGTCGTTCGGGTTATTTAAAGTTACCCTCCAGAACCCGACGTCATACCATTGACCGTCTTTGTAGCCTGCATCAAGCATTAGATAGTCTTTTGTAAAACCAAAATGTTTGTGTAGAGAAACACTAGGATCATTTGGCAAAGCAATAACACCAAAGGCAGAAGTGAACCCCTGCANTNTCAAACATTCCAGTAACGAAGCGTAAAGAGCTTTTCCAATTCCCAGGCCATGAGCTGCTTCCCTGACATAAACGGTTGTTTCGACTATCCAGTCGTAAGCACTTCTGTTTCGAAATTGACTTCCGTAGGCGTAGCCCATTATCTCATTTTGATGCTCGCANACTAAAAACGGGTATCTCCTAACAACATTTTCCATTCGCACAGACATTTCAGCCCCGTCAGGCGGTTCTGTTTCAAATGTTATTGGAGTGTTTACTACGTAAGGAAAATAAATAGCCGCCACCTGACGAGCATCTGCTTTTGTGTCTGCTAATCGGATGACGGCCATTTTAAGATAGCTATTTGTTGTATAACGACTACTCTTTAGGGGCTTGCGGTGGAGCTGGATTGTCCATATCCATACCTAAGGTTCCTGAAAACATAGCGTCGATTTCCTCAACAGTCCATCTACCATTTTTTCTTAGTGTACGTTCTTCCGTCGGGTTGCTCATTAGAGAGATCTGGCCTCCCTGGCAATGAAACACGTGTCCGTTCACATCTTTGGATTCGTCTGACGCTAGCCATGCAACCATAGGAGCAACATCTTCAGGTGCTCTATTTAATTCTAGGGGTGTTACCGCAGAATTGGCTTGGATTCCGCTGGCCGCTCTAATATCTCTTGCTGATTGAGGCACAGTCTGNGTCATTCTAGAGTCGGCTCCTGGCGATATAGCATTGACTGTAACTCCATATCTTCCCAGGTCACGGGCAATAGCCCTTGTAAATCCTGCTATGCCATCTTTGGCTGCGCCATAATTTGCCTGACCGGAGTTTCCATATAATCCGGATGTAGAAGAAAAGTTGATTATTCTTCCACTCCGTTGTTGTCTGAATAGAATTGATGCTGCTTTAGCTACGGTGAAGGTTCCTTTAAGGTGAACAGCAATAACTGCATCCCATTCTTCTTCTGTCATATTGAATAGCATTCTGTCTCTAAGAATTCCAGCCACTGCGACAACGATATCTAATTTGCCGAAGTTGTCTAGGGCTGTTTTGACGATATTTTCACCACCGGCCATCTCTGAAACAGAATCATAGTTAGCTACTGCCTCACCACCGGCTGCTTTAATTTCATTTACAACTTCGTCAGCGGGGGCTGCAGAATCGCCACTTCCATCCACCGCACCACCAAGATCGTTCACCACCACTTTTGCGCCCTCTTCTGCGAGCAACAAGGCAATGCCACGACCTATGCCACGGCCTGAACCAGTTACTACTGCTACTTTATCTTTAAGAAGGGTTCCCATCTTTCTTACTCCTGACTTTTTTTGCTCTTTAAACCTATCTACTTCACCAACACTATTTTGGTGCTTGTGGTGGAGATGGGTTAACTAAGCCTTGTGTGAGATGTTGTGGAGCTAGTTCTCTAAGTTCTTCTACATCCCATCTTCCTTGTTTGAAAATGGTACGAACCCGCCTTGGCAGGGAAAGCTTAGTAATGGCTCCTCCATAGACTAGGAAAGTCTGACCATTGATATTGGCTGCCTGGTCAGAGGCCAAATATGCTACAAATGGTGCTACATCCTCAGCTTCCATTTGTGAAGGTGGGGGTGCAGCTTCTCTGTCCTCTGGTCTATCGGCTCGTAATTGTCTTGCAGAATCAGGCACAGACTGGGTCATTCTTGTATTTGCCCNAGGGGAAATGGAATTCGCTGTAACGCCATATCGGCCAAGATCTTTGGCAGCTACTTTTGTGAAACCTGCAATTCCAGATTTGGCTGCTGCGTAATTGCCTTGCCCTGTATTACCTATTAGGCCAGATTCAGAAGCGAAAGTTATTATTCGTCCACTTCTTTGCTGGCGATACAAGATCGAAGCATATTTACAAACTGTGAAGGTGCCTTTTAAATGCACCCGAATGACATCGTCCCATTCTTGCTCTGTCATATTGAAAATCATTCTATCTCTCAATATTCCAGCTACCGTGACCACAATATCTAACTTTTCATAGTTGTCCAAAGCGGATTTGACGATAGCCTCTCCGCCTTCCATTGTTGATATATCAGTGTAATTTGGTGTAGCTTCTCCTCCCGCAGCTTTTATTTCTTCTACAACTTGCTCTGCTGGGGTGTTTGAACTGCCTTCTCCGTCTAATGCAGCACCGATATCATTTACGATGACCTTGGCTCCTTCCGATGCCAACTGCTTCGCTACTCCCGCCCCAATTCCTCTACCAGCTCCGGTGACTATTGCAACTTTACCGTCTAGGTAATTCGCCATTTTTTTCCTCCTGAGATTCGTTCGCAAGACAAAATTAACCTTGTCATTAGCGCGCAACGTCCATTGTGCCACAATTGGATGGAGATTGTCATAGTTGGTCTCTTATGTATTGTCTGAATTAGAATACTGAAATAAATTTTAATAAGTAAATGGTAATNCTGTGCATATTGTTCTCTATAGGCCTGAGATTCCCTACAACACCGGCAATATAATTAGACTCTGCGCTAATGTTGGTGCTGAGTTGCACCTGATTCGTCCTTTGGGCTTTGAACTTACGGAAGCAAAATTAAGAAGAGCGTCTTTGGATTATTCAGATTTAACGGTGGTAACAGAGCATGAAAACTTGGAAGACTATGTGAAAAAATATCCCGAAAGAATTTGCTACGCCACCTCTGCCCGATCGCGAAGATATTACAGTGATATAAAATTTGGAAGTAATGATTCTTATTTATTTGGACCAGAATCTTCAGGTATTCCACCAGCTGTCCTAGATACGATTCCGCGCGAAAGGCACTTACTTATTCCTATGAAACCAGGAAATAGAAGTTTAAATATCGCTAATTCCGTTTCAATTATTGCCTACGAGGCCTGGAGACAAAATAATTTTCATCAAGCTGGGCCGCCAAGGTCAGGCATCAGAATGGAAAACTAGGAAAGGGAAAATATATTTATGGGGCGCTCTAGCTGGCATTACGACCACCCACCGGCTTGCACTTGCGTTAGCTGCGTAGAAAAAAGACGATCGACTGGTTCGGGTGGAATTATTCAGATGATTAAAGATTTGGTTTTATTTAAGAAGTTTAGGAGAAAAGGTTGAAGCAGATATCTCAAAAACACATTGATGAAATGATTCAACATTCGAGAGAGGATGATCCTAATGAATGCTGTGGAATATTGGCAGGTCAAGGTGAAGCGGTGACTCATTTGTACAGGGTAAAAAATTCCACTCCCAGTCCATTTAGATACGTAATGGATCCGAAGGAACAACTAGAAGTTATGAAAGACGCTGATGATAGGGGTTTGGATCTGATGTATTTCTATCATTCACATACTCACAGTCCTGCTTTTCCATCTGATACTGATGTCAGGATGGCCGTAGAGTCCGGCTGGGTCGATTTTGGGTATGTGTTGATTTCATTAGAAAACAAAGACTCTCCCACGGTAAATTTTTTCGTAATTGACTCCGACGGATCAGTTACACCTGAAAAATACGCGGTAGTTTAGCGTTTGCTTATTGGCTACTCAGCATAACNGGGCCTTCACTATGGGTTACGACGCCATCTGTAATTTCTATTGAAAGATTAACTCCTGGGTTGGGGCTACCTGGAGTCTCTCCTAACGGAAATATTTCGACCTTGGCTTTACCGGGATGCAGTTCTAGTGTTCCTACAGTTCCCAATCTCAATTCTTTATGTTGAGGGAATGTGATACTTCCTGAATTTATTAACAGGACACCGTCCCTGTACTCCAATCGTTCTTGATGAGTGTGCCCAGAGATCATGATTTGTACAGGTTTGGGGAATAATTTTTGAAGATCTTCGATTGGTCTAAATTGACCTTCAAGACTATGGATCATTCCGATTGTCCAACCTTCAAGTTCAAGGACCTGAACCTCTTTCATTCTGGGATCAGGAATTGGATCATTATTACCNGTTGAACAGATTACAGGAGCATATTGTTCGCACCAGTCCAAAACCATAGGAGAAGTTAAATCTCCCCCATGAAGAATCAAGTCCATTCCAGAGAGAAATTTTTCTGGGAGGTCACCTAATTCACCTAGGGTTCTAACCCTTCCGGGAAGATGTGTGTCCGTTATTAATCCAATTAGCATCCGAAAAACTATAGTTTCGATTATGCTAGTTATCAATAGGTTAAGGGGCAGGATATCCTTTAAGTTTTTGNAACCATTTGTATTTGAGTGCAAATATCCCTGTCAAGATTCCATATTGGATCAGGGAAGGTACAACAGTTGACAGTATCTCTAAATTTTTNTGATCTGCGATAAAAAGAGATGAACTTGGTATGACTGATTTTTCCAAGCCTACTATAAGATGNACCCATAAATTATTAGCAATATGGATCCCNACNGCTAGTTCCACTCCCCCGTCAACCAGTGTTATTAGACCCATGAATAAACCAACAAGGAAAACAGAAACTATATACGGCAATATACCGTAGGACCAAGGTTCCGGGTTAAGCAGNTGTAGCGAAGCAAAAATTGAGGAGGTGACAATTAATATTGCTATNCGTGATTTGATCAACAGGGAAAACCCTTGCATCAAATATCCTCTGAAGAATGCCTCTTCCAACCCTGCTTGTATTGGCACGAGTACTAAGGCCATTATGCCTATCACCAATAAATCTGGGACTTCACCCCGAAATTTTAGATCAGAGGAACCTGACATTAAATTGGCTGTTAAGGAGATCCCACCCAATAAAAAAAACATTGTTAGTGCAAATGAGCATCTTTTATAGTCAAATCGTACTCGTTCGGTTAANACTTGCAGTAACTTTTTGCCGTGTAAGAGGTTTAAGAAAATATAGAAGCTTGCTGCTCCTACAACAAAAGTAATATGCATCATCAGAAAATTTGGAGCCTTTGAATTCCCGGCAATTACAAGTGTTTCGAGATCACAGGTATAGGTTCCTATTTCGACTCTGTTGAGTATTCCACAAAGCCCAACCAATGGAAGTGATCCGATTACTTGCCATACAACTATGAAAATAATGGTGAATANAACCCAAATCCACCAATTGTTTCTACCGATNGAGGAGTTTTCCAAAAAGGAAGGGTTTTGTCTTCCTATGTATTCACCACAATTTTGACAATAGTAAGCTAACGTCGAGAGTAGAGGTTTGTTGCACTTTGTGCAGGAATATTCATTTCCTCGAATTTCCATAGACATGATATGAGGGTATCGGACAATTTAATTTGGNACAACAAATTCGCGTGATATGTATTGGATTGACTGCTTAGAAGGCATGTGCTAACTTCACTTCGATTATTAATACCATTTACTCGAGGGATTACTTATGGCACAAACTAGGGAAGCCGCAATTGTTGGAATACATGAATATCCGCTAAGAGTTGCACCAGGGGTCAGCGCTTTGCAAATTAAGGCCGCTTCTGCCTCTAAGGCGTTAGAGGATGCAGGTCTTTCATGGCAAGACGTTGATGCGGTCTATGACACAGGTTCCCATCAGAATATTGGCGGACTCGGAATATCAGAATATTTGGGTTTGAACCCAAGGTTAATTGATAATACCAGCGTCGGCGGGACTTCCTATGAATTTCAAGCACACCACGCCGCTACCATGATTGCTTCGGGGAAGGCGAATGTTGCTTTGCTGACTTACGGTTCGACATCTCATTCCGACAGAAGAGCGATTGGAACAGCTGGAGCTACCGGNCAAGGTTCTCCCACACCTTTTAACAATATGGAAGACCCGTGGGGAATGACNTTGATATCCGGATACGGAATGGTGAAGGCGCGCCATATGCATCAATACGGTACTACAAATGAGCAATTTGCCGAAATTTCTGTAGCGACTAGATATCATGCTATGCGAAATCCAGAAGCAGTTAAAGCAATGACAGACTTAGAGTTTGTCGGCGTCAATGAAATTACCACACAGGATGTTCTGGACTCCAGAATGATTGCATGGCCTCTGCATTTACTCGAATGTTGCATGGTTTCAGACGGAGGAGGTGCAGTGGTTATAGCTTCGAAAGAAGTTGCCAGAAATTGCAAGAAACCACCCGTATGGATAATTGGAGGAGCTGAAGCTACCAAATACCGAGAAAACGGAGGTGATATCACCGTTAGTGCGGGTGGGCAATCAGGGCCTAGAGCATTTGAAGATGCTGGGGTATCCCCAAGTGAAATGGATGTCCTTATGGCCTACGATTCCTTCTCTATAACTGTGATGTGTATGATCGAAGATTTGGGATTTTGTAAAAAGGGAGAGGGCGGGGATTATGTGAGCCAAGGAATACTTAAATTTGACCAAACAGGAGGCCCTGCACTTAACACNGATGGTGGCGGCCTTTCGTCAAATCATCCAGGNGAAAGAGGTATTTTTCTGTTATTGGAAGCTACCCGACAATTGAGAGGAGAATCAAATTCTCAAGTTGAGAATGCCAAATTGGCAGTGGCAGTTGGTAATGGTGGTCAGTTGGGNGCTAGGCATGCTACCTCACCGACCATTCTCGCAGCCGATTAGTCGATTAATAGATTAGGAGAATTAAAGATGACATTGAGACCTCAGCCAAGATTTCCTGAACCTGATACTGAACCCTTTTGGGAAGCAACAAAGAAAAAAAACCTTGTGTATCAGACATGTGATAATCCAGAGTGTACTGATAAAGTGATTTTTTACCCGAGAGCTCACTGTGACACATGCGGCAGTTTGGAGACGACATGGAACACCTCAAAGGGAGAAGGTGTTGTTTACACATACAGCGTTGTCATGCAAAGTCGACATCCTGCTTTTAAAGATCTCGGACCCTATGCTGTCGCATATGTGGATCTAGATGAAGGATTTAGAATGATGACCAATGTTGTAAATGTGGACAATCCGATCACAGACATAAAAATTGGTATGAGAGTAAAAGTTGTCTGGCAGGAACAGGGTGATGGAGAGATAGCCCTCCCCATGTTTGAGCCTGCCTAAATAGGGTTGATTGGATAGAAAATCTAGTAATTAAGATATTCTCCAATCGAGACTAGTTTATGTTGAGTTTAGTGGGGGATTTTATGCAGTATCGCCCGGTTCCATTAAAAGCCACTCTAGATTCTTTGCCTCCTGTATGGCCTGAAGATTTAATCCCTGAAATTGAAGCGATTTTGCAAGCTTCTCCGTCAATGGTTTTCGTTTTAGATGACGATCCTACCGGGGCACAAACAGTTCACAACGCTTCTTTTTTAACGGAATGGTCTCTTGATGTTCTTCTATCGGAAAGGTATCAACCGGAAGAGGCGACTTTTCTTTTGATAAATACAAGGGCCAAAACTGAAGAGGAAGCAGTCAAAATAAACACTGACTTGGGTCTTGAATTCAGCCGATTGTCTAGACAGTTAAGAATACCGATATCAGTAATTTCTAGATCTGATTCAACTCTTCGCGGGCATTTTCCAGCGGAAGTTGATGCTTTGGCAGAAGGAATGGGAAATTCCCACGATGGAATCATATTTATTCCCTTCTTTATTCAGGGAGGGCGTTACACTATTGATAACGTTCAATATGTTTCTGAAGGCAACATGCTTGTCCCAGTGGCGCAAACTCCGTTTGCTAAAGACTCCGCTTTTGGATACAAATCCTCTAATCTTTGTGACTGGATAGAAGAGAAAACGCAAGGTAGAGTTTCCTCTGAAGAGGTAATAACCATTTCTATAGATGAAATTAGAATTGGTGGACCCGATGCAGTTGAAGAAAAACTGAAACAAGTGGATCAAAATAATATATGCATCATTAATTCGGCGGACATGAGAGATTTGGATGTGGTTGCTTTGGCCATT
>PBWI01000018.1 GCA_002728195.1 Chloroflexota bacterium | reverse complement strand
CAATGATTACGGTAAAATTTTTTGCCAGTTTAAAAACGATTGCAGAAAGAGAAGAGGACCGCATAGAAATTGAAAACCCCATTTCTATGGATCAATTGAGTGAAATTATTTCAAAAACATCTCCCAAAATGGGCGATATCATTCGCAATAAAAAAGTAATGATATCTGTAAATCAAGAAATGGCAGATTCGGACACCATCATACACGATGGCGATGAAGTGGCATTTCTTCCTCCATTTTCGGGAGGTTCATAAAAAAAGGGTTGTTATGAGCACGACTACTGATTCCAAAATTCGAATCCAATTAGAAGACTTTTCAGTTACAGACGAAATCGAGGCGATGAAAAAGGTTTCCCGAAATATTGGCGGTATCACTACATTTTTGGGCACAGGACGAGAACTATCCAAAGGTGAAAATATCACTCAGCTCAATTTCGAACACTACCCCAAGATGGCCGAGAAAAAATTGGAAGAAATTCGAATACAGGCAATTAATGATTACGGCATCATTGATATGAGTATCATTCACCGAATTGGCCCTATTGAAATCGGTGAAAATATTGTTCTAATTATTGCGGTAGGCGAACATAGGAAGGAAACATTTAAAGCCTGTGAATGGGCTATTGCTGAACTCAAACGGGTGACCCCGATCTGGAAAAGGGAAACCACCTCTAAAGGTGAAGTCTGGGTTCAAGACACCCCCTAATTCCACTCCAGATTGCCGGGTTTGAAGACCGCACTTTATTATCGCATTCCCATTTACCTTTACTTCACCCGCATATGGAAACCCCTGACAAAAAATCTACTCTAGTACTTACAGCACACTCCCGTTTAGCTGGCTGGCTCATGCTTGAACATAATGAGCAGCAAAAAAACAAAAAAGTTTGGAAGACACCTCAAATCCTCCCACTCTCAGCCTGGTTAAAAGATGTCTGGCAGGAGACTTGGCCTGAAAAACACCTCCTCAGTAAAATTCAATCAAATTTTCTTTGGGAAAAAATTATCAACGAGGATCGCCAAGTAAAGAATTTGAGCGTACTGCATAAAAAGGCGATAGCGGCTCAGGCTCAAAAAGCCTATACGCTTATAAATGAACATAAAATTCCACTAGTAAAAAAGTATTTTCAAGAAACATTAGAAACACTTTCCTTCTACGAATGGGCTAAATGTTTCGAAAGTTTTATTGAGCAATGGGGTGCAATAGATAATTCACAGTTGTTGGATTATGTTTCTCAATCCATTGATAAAGGAGAAATTGAATTACCCTATAAAATTTATTTCAAAGGTTTCGATAAAAAATATCCCCAAATTCAAAACCTTTTGGATTCAATGGAAAGAAATGGGACGCAAACAGAAGTGCCGGATCTCTTTTTACCCGATTCAGAAGAATTAAAAACTCATGTCACTGTTCAGAAATATACCGATAAAACTCAGGAAGCCATTACCTGCGCAAGGTGGATCCGCAAAAACTACAAGCCTGGAAAACGCATTGGTGTTATTGCACCCAATCTGAAAGACTACCGATCAATATTGCAAAGAGAATTGGCCGCGGAATTATGCCCCTCTTCTATATTTCCAGAAAACAACAAGGAACTTCCTTTCAATATATCCCTAGGATCCTCACTCAACCAAATCACACCCATTAATTTGATACTGGATTTGCTGAGCATTACCTCCTGCAGTATTTCAGCTGGCACTTTTTATTCAATAATAAAATATCCAGTTTTTAATTTAGAAAATGAAGCGACTATCTCAATAGAAACTGAACTTCGAAAACAAAGAAAGTTTACCATCAATATAAATGATTTCCCCTTACAGTTGGACACCAAGAATGCACCCCAACTTTGCAATCTGATAGATGCGTTGAAAGTCTGGGTTTTAGATTCAAATAAATATTTTCCAAATAAATGGGCAGAAAAAATTTCCTTCTTTTTAAAAGGAGTTAATTGGCCTGAAAAAGAAGAAAAACTAACGGATAAAGAAAACGATATATTTGAATCATGGAAAAACTGCCTGGACCATCTGGCTTCGTTAAATTCCATACTGGGCCCAATTAATCGCATTGAGGCATTAAAAAAACTATCCAGTATTGCAGAAAAATGTTTTTTCCCTGAAAAAAATCAAGACCATCTCATTCAAGTAATTCAAATAAACGAAGCCCTTGGAATGAAGTTTGACCATTCCTGGGTTATGGGGTGCCACTTCGAAGCCCTTCCTCCTCCATCTGATCCCAACACATTTATTCCATCGGAGTTTAGAAAAAGTCATCAAATACCGAACGCTAACGCTAAATGGGAACTTGAAAATTGTGAACAGCAATTAAAAAAAATATCAACATCTTCAAAAGACATAATTCTTAGCTATCCCTTACAAGATGAGGGTAATTCTTTAGAACCGAGCTCTCTTATAAATATTTTTAAACAAGCCAATAGCTTTATTCTTCCNTCTTCGNGAATTAAAGATCAAATTAAAGATTCNTTTTCTCTNGAACTGATTGATGAAAAACCACAATTATTNTTAACNNAAGATGAAAGAATCCNTTTTGACANAGGCNAAATGAAAGGAGGCTCAAACTTACTTAAGAATCAGGCAGACTGCCCTTTTCAAGCTTTTACACGGTTTAGACTTAACGCCATCAGCCAGGAAATTCCTGATACGGACTTCGATCCACTGATACGAGGGAATCTCGTTCATCGGATTCTGGAATTATTCTGGCGCAAAGTCAGAACTCGTGAACAACTTGCACATTTATACGAAACAAGCCAATTAGAAAAGGAACTGGAAAATTTTGTCAAACAGGCTATGAAAAAATATTCGATGGGCCTCCCTGACCAAAAAGAATTTTTAAAACTGGAGGAATCAAGAAATATAAAATTGGTTATGGAATGGCTGGTGCATTTTGAGATGGAACGTGAAAATTTTACCGTCCTTGAACCCGAAAAAGAGGAAACGGTTAATTTTGACGGCCTGTCCCTAACTTTAAGGATGGATCGCATTGACGAAACGAAAGACAAGAAAAAAGTTTTAATCGATTATAAAACGGGAGAGGCAAATCCGAGCGATTGGGTAAAAGAAAGGATCTTGTCCCCTCAACTTCCTCTTTATGCAAATCTCATTTCACCCACAGCAGTGTATTTTGCGCAAACAAAAAAAGGAGAAATGGGATTGAAAGGAATAAAGGAATCCATTGAAAACATCGAAAACCCTTCCATCCAGTTCGTAGGGTTTAATAAACCGGCCAAAATTTTAGATTTACTGAAAGAGCCCACCTGGAGAAACCTTCTCGATTTCTGGAAAAAACAAGTCAACATATTGGCCACTGAGTTTTTAACGGGTTGCATCAAAATTGATCCAGCACATAAGCAAAATACATGTAGAAATTGTGATATCAATCCTGTTTGCAGAGTCTGGGAAAGAGAAGATGTAGTTGGAGAATTGGATCGATGAAACCTACCGACCATCTTATTCGTGAAGAGGCCCTAGATCCAACCCAATCATTTATCGTTCAAGCTCCTGCAGGATCAGGAAAAACGGAATTGCTAATTCAGCGCTTTTTAAAACTTTTAGGAGGAGTCAGTCAACCTGAAGAAATTCTTGCCATGACTTTCACCCGTAAAGCGGCAGGGGAAATGAAAATTCGCATTATTTCTGCATTAAACAGGGCAAAGGAGGAAACCCCACCTGATGAGGACCACCAGCGAACCACCTGGGAACTTGCCCGAATAGCTTTACAAAGGAATCAAAAGTTTGGCTGGCGATTGCTGGATAATCCTACTCGCCTAAGGATAGTGACTATTGATTCATTTTGCGCCTTCTTAACTAAAAGAACACCGATGCTATCACGCATCGGAGGGCCCGCAGAAACCAAAGAAAACATTCAAGACCTAATGGTGTTAGCAGCCAAACAAGTTTTATCTAAGATTGAAAATAGGAGAGATCTTTATTGCGAATTAGTACGGAAATTACTTCTGCATTTGGACAATGACAAAAATACTTTCATTCAGCGTATCGCCCAATTATTGAAATTACGAGACCAATGGATGATTTCATTTTTCGACAAGTATGAAAATATAAAAGAACATTTATTGGATGGATCTCATAGAGAAAAGCTTGTAAAGCTATATTCAGAATTAATAGAGAAACAATTAAATACAGCAAACGATTTTATTCCTGAAATATTAAGATCCAAGATAATTTTTTTTGGTAACCATGCAGGGACAATCCTTGCTACCACCCAACCTGAAAACCCAATTGCGTCGCTGAAGTCGATTGATGCCTTTCCACGCCCTGAAGTTGGAAACCTTAACAAATGGAAAGCTCTGGTCAGCCTTGTATTAACCGCTGATGGCAAAATACGGAAAAAGGCAGATAAAAACCTGGGATTTCAACCCGAAGACAAAAAAATCAAAAGTGAATTTAAAATTTTCCTGGAGTCCCTCAAGGATTTTAAAGACATGGAAAAAGCCTTGGCAAAAGTAAGAACTCTCCCTTCTCCCCATTTCAGTGATTACGAATGGGATATTTTAAGGTCAACGCTTCGCCTGCTCCCCGAAATTGAATCAAACTTAAGACAACTTTTACAGGAAAATAAGATAAACGATTTCAGCGAAATATCACTTGCGGCTTTAAAATCACTTGGAAATGATACGGATGCCACCGACCTTGTGAAATATCTTGATGAAAAAATTCAGCACATTCTAGTAGACGAATATCAGGATACTTCTTTCAAACAGGAGGAACTATTAAAAAAATTAACTGCACAATGGGAGCCGGGTAAAGGAAGAACACTATTTATTGTGGGAGATCCCAAGCAATCAATCTATAGGTTCAGGGATGCCGAAGTGGGATTATTTCTTAAAACCCAGGACGAAGGCATTGGCAATCTTAATTTGAAAAAGCTCTCACTGGAATCAAATTTTCGTTCACAAGAAGGTCTTGTCAACTGGATCAACGAATGTTTTCAAAAAATATTACCTCAACAAGACAACCCAGATTCTGGGGCCATAGCTTTTTCCCGATCTATTGCTAATCACCCAAAAGAATCTTATCCAGGTGTTGTTCTTCATCCTTTGGATCCGGAGGCGAAATCTGTTCAAGCTTCCCAAGCGGAAGCAAAGAAAATTTCTCAAATAGTTCAATCTATTCGAAGTGAAACACCTGAAGCAAGTACCGCAATACTGGTAAGGAGCCGAACTCATCTCAAGGAAATAATTCGAGAATTTGAAAGTTCACACATTCCCTATCAGGCAGAGGAAATTTATAATTTAACGGATCGTCCGGCTATTAAGGATCTTTTATCTTTATTGCGAGCAATTTTATTTCCTCTTGATCGAATCGCCTGGTTAGCTATTTTACGTGCACCCTGGGCTGGATTATCGTTAAAAGATATTCACTTACTTTGCGAAAACAATTTAGATACCCCAGTATGGGATTTATTAAAAAAAACCAATTCGAAATACTCTCAAAAGGGTAAAATTCAAATAGAAAGATTAGTTTCAGTTTTATCCCCAACCCTCAATGCCTTACCCTCAAATAACTTCAGAGATCTACTGGAAAATTGCTGGATCAGATTAGGGGGTCCGGCCTGCCAAGAAGGAACACCTGATCAAGATATAGAAACTTTTTTTGAAGAAATAGAAAAGATAATACAAAAAAGTGATGCAGGAAGATTTGAGCATTTCAAACAGGTTATCGAAAATTTACATGCCAATCCTTTAACCACATCAGAAAATGCAATTCAGATAATGACCATGCATAAGGCAAAAGGGTTGGAATTTGATTACGTCATCTTGCCCGGCTTAGGAAAACCACCAAGACAGGATAGAAAAAGACTGGTTTTCTGGATGCCATACGGAAAAGAACTACTTTTAGCGCCCATTGAAGAAAAAGGTGCGGAAAATTCTCCCCTATATAA
>PBWI01000017.1 GCA_002728195.1 Chloroflexota bacterium | reverse complement strand
GCTTGGACGGGAATTGGGGTTGGACAAACCATTAGTATGGCAATACGCGGTGTGGCTTGGAAATATCGTTAAAGGTAACTGGCAGGATAGCCTGTTAGATAGAAAAGATGTTTTCGGGAAAATAATGGATAGGTTGCCACCAACGCTTAAATTTGCGTTGACTTCATACATATTCGCCGGTGTTATTGGAATTCCTTTAGGGGTATTGTCGGCTGTAAGCCGGGGGAGCCTTTGGGATTATGTGGGTAGAGGGTTTGCTCTGTTTGGGCAGGCTTTACCAGTTTTTTGGGTTGGAATAATGCTGATTTTGATATTCTCAGTGAAGCTGAGATGGTTTCCCACTGGGACGCTAGGTGAAGGCTTTTTCGAATGGAAATACTATGTTCTACCGACTATAACTCTGGGATGGATTGCTGCCGCTACCTATCTTAGGCTTGTGAGATCCTCAATGCTGGAGATACTAGATTCAGAATTTATTAAGTTGGCTAGAGCTAAAGGTGTTAGCTATAACACCTTAATATGGAAACATGGTTTTAGAAATGCTTTGATAGCGCCTCTTACATTTTCCAGCCTACTGCTGACTGGTTTCATAACTGGTGCTGTTGTGACGGAGACTATATTCGCCATACCAGGATTGGGAAGACTCGCTTTNCAGGCGATAAATAATAACGACTTTCCAATAATGGTGGGTGTGGTGTTGGTCTGGACCGCACTCTACGTCNCAATGAACTTTTTGACAGACATGATTTACGCATTAGTAGANCCCAGAATTCGATATACCTAGGAATAAAAAATGGCACAGTCTGTAGAACTATCGGAAGATCTCCTTCGGCAAATTGGCGCTGAAAAAAGTAAGCTTGGTGAAGTTTGGGGCTTTGTAAGNAGATGGCCCATCATCCCGTTATTTTTGCTTGCNTTGCTAATTTTCACGGGTATTTTCGCNGATTTGNTAGCTCCTCATGATCCAATAATTGCAAGGCCAGATAACAGGAATATTCCCCCAGTTTGGGAAACTCCTATTGTCCTTAATATAAAAACTACCGCTGATCCGTTGGCTTTCCCAGAGCCAGTTGATAGACCCATTGAAGAAGCTATGCTTCAATTCGGNATAACTCCTACTTTGGAAAATACCGCAACTCAGGAAGCTGTGGAAGCGGCNTTCAAAGATANAGGCTATGTGGCGAAGGTAAAGTGGTCGAGCTGGGAGCATATACTCGGGGGCGATAACATAGGTAGAGATCTTCTGAGTCGAATTATTCATGGAGCAAGAGTTTCACTTGTTGTTGTGACTGTAGCTCTTATTTTCGGTCTGCTTATTGGGGTATCTATGGGTTTGGTGGCAGGTTATTTTGGTGGCTTGATAGACGAAATCATAATGAGGGTTACTGATGTTTGGCTTGGTTTGCCATTCATATTGGTTGCAATCGTGGCAGTAATAGCGTTTGGACAGACTTTTACGATACTAATTGTTCTATTAGGAATACTTTCCTGGACACCGTTTGTAAGGAATGTTCGAGGAGAAGTACTTAGCTTAAAAACTAGGGACTACGTATCCCTGGCGAAGGTCGCTGGGTGTTCAACATTTAGAATACTCGTCTGGCACATTCTTCCGGGGACNATTAACACCATTATCGTGATTGCAACTTTGAGGGTAGGTCAGCTTATATTGACCGAAGCCATTCTGAGTTTCTTGGGTGCTGGCATACCACCTCCTACCCCTGCTTGGGGGGCGATGGTGAATGATGGTAGGCCATATATTAACGATGCTTGGTGGATATCTTTCTTCCCAGGTGTGGCNATATTCCTAGTTGTCATGTCACTTAATTTCTTGGGTGACTGGCTAAGAGATAGATTAGATCCGAGATTGAGACAGCTCAATTAAAAAAGATGAAAAACTAAGGAGCAAACTCAGGTAGTTTGCTCCTTATATTTTTAAGTGTGTGAAAATTCCACAGGGGATGGTAACCTTAAGCCCCACCGAAATGGGTAAAATATTCTTAATCATTTTCATGGAATGGAGAGAATTGTGATTAATATGAACAATAAATTTATGATGGTCGTTATGCTTATTGTGCTGGTCGGCATTATAGCTACCGCATGTGGTGTCAAATCTGGAAACAGAAGACCTGCTCGAACAGATGAAGACAAAACAGGTGAGTTTCACAGGTCACCAATAGCGAGTAAACTTCAGGAACTATCGGTAGATTTAGATAAAGCTGACGGTACTTGTAAAGCCACTCCTGGGGATCTAACGGCGCCGGTTGCATCAAGAGTTCGACTAGGTGTCCAACTTGGTGGTACATCAGTGAAAGAAGGAGCCACAAAATCTATCGAGATCGTTGGTGAGAAGAAGCAAGCCAAATACGAGATTTCTGGTATGACTATAAAGGCAGCTGGTGGTGCTTTGGAAATAGGGACCTCCTCCATTGCCCTGGATTTGGCGTCTGGGTCAAGAAAAAACTATGACTTTAATATTGGGGCTGCAGGAACATTTGATATTTTATGTGATGGCGACAAAGTTGGGACTTTCACTGCCACTGAATAGCAGTCACAATAATTAATAAGCTATAAANAAGCCTCACTACGTTGTAGTAGTGGGGCTTTTTTGTGAGGAAAAATGCGTAAATTAAACTTCTTAATATTTTTTGCCATCTTTGTTTCTTTATTTGTAAACGTAGTTGTCATATTTGGGGAACCTGACTATCGATCTGAAATTCTATATGCAGCTATCATTCCTTCTTGGATCGTTTATTTCTTGGCAGCGGCAGTGCCGATTTCGGTGGTTCTATCCTCTCTTGTGACCGCTTTATTGATTAGGAAAAATACCCTTCCTAGGGAGGAGCCCATAAGTAATGCAGAGAGTACTGTTGAGTTGGCTACACCAATGGTTGTCCCTGAGCCTGAATCTACACCTAAGGTGGCGGTGGAGCAGCCAGGCCGTGGCCCCATTCCAATTAATGTCCATGAAGTCCCAACTACCAGCCCGCCTAACTCGGAACAACCAATTTTTGTTCCGACAATATCTACATTTGAGGTTACTGAAAATCCAACTGATCTATTTTTTCATGAAGGATCTATATGGGTCGCCTCGCAAGATGAAGATGGAATTGCAAATTACTCTATGGACGGTGAATTGCTTTACTCCATGCCACTTCACCCTTACCCCAACTCGTTAGCACATGATGGTGATGAGCTTTGGGTAGGAACATATTTTGCAGTCAGAACCTTTGATTTAAAGGGTGGAATGGGCAGTGCCCCAGTTGAACTACGCCGGCCGACCGACATGCTGTATGCAGGTGATGCAATGTGGATTGCAAATTCAGGTAGGGATGTTGTTACGATGGTGACTAAGGACAGACAAACCGTTAAAAATATCCAATCAGGGGCCAAACCACAAAAATTAACATTTGATGGACAGTACATATGGGTCGTCAATCATGGAGATGATTCTATTTCCAAGATAGATCAAGCTGGTAATTTGATTGGTACCTGGAATACAGGTGGGGGAGCAAGGGGTATAGCCTACGGTGGCGATCATATATGGGTAACAAATTCCTTAGATGACACTTTAAGCAAGTTTACTTTGGAAGGAAGTCGAGTTGCTGACTATATAACAGGTACCTTACCTGGGGATGTTATTTATGATGGTCAGGGCATTTGGGTCGCAAATCGCACAGATAAAACAGTTACGAAATATGGGGTAGAGGGAAATCATTTAGGAACCTTCCACATTGGTAATACACCAAATGCTTTAGCTACAGATGGCCAAGGTACCGTCTGGGCAGCGCATTCGGCAGAAGGGTTAGTTTCAAAATTGGTTGTTGAGGATGTCACTATTGCCACCTATCCCGTCGGTAATGCNCCTGAACCAATAATATTTGATGGTGATAATTTATGGGTTGGAAATGCTCTTTCACATACCATTATGAAAATTGGTTTAGATGGACATCAGAAAGCTGTTTACGAATCCCACGGCAGGGAACCCAACGCACTTTTATTCGACGGAGAAAATATCTGGTCTGCAAATCAATTTGATCATAATGCAACTAGACTCTCAAGGGATGGAGAACTCCTTGGCACTTACTCAGTATCCACTTTGCCCCGAACCTTAGCTTTCGATGGAGAAAATGTTTGGACTTCAGGTTGCTGGGAAACCTTACTTTACAGGTTAGATCTTGAAGGAAATTCAGTGCCCCCTGTAGAAACTGAAGGTGCTGGGCCCATTGTGTTGTTTTTCGATGGAGAAAACATATGGGCTGCAAATGCTCACAGTGACAGTGTTACCAAATTTACTAAAGAAGGAAATCCGGAAGGTAATTTTTCGGTGGGTGATGTGCCTATAGCATTTACAGAGCAAGGAGAGAATATATGGGTAGCGAATTGGAGAGAACATACTGTATCCAAGTTATCAAAAAACGGTGAAGATTTAGGAAGGTTTGAGACAGGTAGGTTGCCTTATGGAATTGCTTATGATGGGGAGTATATCTGGACTGCAAATAGTATGGATGGAATAGTTACGAAACTCTCTACAGAAGGTGTCATGTTGGCCACATATCCTGTCGGAGCTGCCCCTGCGAAAATACTTCCTGTAAACGGGGAAATTTGGGTAACACTAACCAGCGACGACTCTATAGTTAAACTAACTCCCTGAAANTTAAAGGACAATTAAAAAAAGAGGTTAATTCATGTTTCATATGGTTGATGAGCAGGAAAGTCCTGCTTGGGCAAGAGTATGTGACTTGGTCTTTCAAGACAGGCGAGATGATGTTGGTTACTANCTTGAGCAAGCTTCCCCAAAAGGGTTTTCAGTTTTGGAAATAGGCTGTTCNACTGGNCGGATAACAGAATTCCTCGCAGATTTTGGCAAGGAAGTTCATGCAGTAGACCCTTCAGNAGAAATGATCNATATTGCTAGAAACAAAATTGAAAAATTGTCCAATCCGGGCCAAGTTTTATTCAGCCAGACCACTTTACCTGAATTGAATATTATTTCCGACCGCAAATTTTCTTTAGCGATTGTACCTTCACTGGCATTCATGTCTATTCTATCGTCGGAAGAACAGCAAAAATTTCTCCATAATTTGAGACGCTATTTGAACCCAGGAGGCAAGCTGATTCTTGAGATGAACGTACCGGATCCGGATATCATTTTGGGTGATCCAGCAACCTTGTACCATTTGATGGATGTTGATAATCAGGAAGATGGCGGCAAATTAGTGTTTTATCATCAGAGATACTACGATGATTATGAACAGATTGTGGAAACCAAGATAGTAGTTGAATTTGTTGACCTTCAAGGAATTGTCCAGGAAAAGATTGTCCATGATCTTTCTTTTCGGTATACCTTTCGTTGGGAAATGCATCATTTGCTGCGCATTTGCGGATTTGAAATTTTATCGTTACAAGGAGATTTTGACGGTAATCCTTTTGATGGGGAGAGTGAAAGGATGATTTGGGTGGCCGGAGCAAGGTCTTAGGAGACGGTAGTTAGCTTGTCTCTTCATTTGTCTTCAAGGGCGCCTGTGAGCTCCATATAGGGTTTTAATGATGGATCAAGGGNAGTTGCTGATTGTAAATGAGTGATTGCCAAATTGGGGTTGTTGGATGCCAAATAAGCTAACCCCAGATTGTAAAGGATGGTTGGATCGTCAGGGTTCAGCTCTAATGCAGTTTCTAAATGGAAAGTAGACCCATCGATTTCCCCCAAGTAATAAAGAGCAATTCCCTTATATAAATAAGGCATTGGATCTGTGGGATTTTCATTAATAGCCGAACTAGCTCTACCTAGGGCTGAGGAATAGTTTTCAGTATTGAGATCGTGATAAGCCTTGCTAAGGTTACTGTAATAATCACCGTAGGATATCTCTCTGGCGGTATTAAAATTCTTTATCGCATCTGCAAACATATCTAATTCCCCATATGAATTTCCCCGATATAAATATAAATCTGCATTTTGGGGTTCTAGTCCAATTGCTGTTGAGAAATCTTTGATGGCGTTTTGAAAAGCATTTATTTGGTAGTAAGAAGACCCTCGTAAAGACCATGCTTGACTCAATTCTGGTTGTTGATCTATTACTGAGGAATAATCTGCTATTGCTTTTAAATAGTCGGAATTATCCTCATAGATTTTGCCTCTTAGGAGAAAAGCATTGGTTGCATTGGGATTAGCTACGATGAGTTCATCCAATAGCTGCTTTGCTTGTTCAGTACGACCTTGTGAATAATAGTTATGGGCTGTTTCTAACTGAGTGTCGAAACCAGAAGAACCACATGCAAANAAAACTGCAAAAGCAATCACGAAGATGANTGTTATTGATAAAAACTCGAGCGAGTTAAAAAAAGGGAAATTGTTACGGTGCGGCCCAGGCAAGTAGGACCCGCACCGTAATATTGTTAATCTATCTTTCTCGTGGAAACCAGTAGCAACCATACTCATCTGCGCAATGGGAGCAGTGAGCTGTTCTGTGGCCTGGCGCCACTTCTCTTGTGATCAGTTCGTTCTCATTGCACTTTGGATCTGGTTCTGGGCACAAAGGAGCATAACTGCAGCATGACGGAGGATTTATTGGTGAGGGGACCTCGCCCTCAAGCAATAATTCTTCTTTTTGATCATTAGGATGGTACGGCAAAGCTGCCCCGATCAATGCCTGTGTATACGGGTGTGTTGGTGTGTCAAATAGCTGGTCGGTACCAGCTTCCTCAACGAGTTTACCAAGGTACATGACACCCATTTTGTCACACATGTATCTGACTGTGGCTAAATGGTGAGCAATTAACAGGTAGGTAAGACCATGCTCTTTTTGCAGGTCCATTAACAGGTTCATTATTTGAGCTCTGATAGATACGTCTAAAGCCGATACCGGCTCGTCAAGAACAATAAGCTTTGGGTTCAGTGCCAGCGACCTTGCAACACCGATTCTTTGTCTCTGTCCGCCTGAAAACTCATGTGGGTAAAGCTCAGCCTGGTATTCTTGCAAACCAACTTCTTCCAAAATTTCTCTAACTTTGGTTCGAATCTCCCCTCGTGTCATTGTTGTATTTACTTCCAACGGCTCCGCGATAATACTCTCTACCTTCATNCGTGGATTTAGAGATGCCCAAGGGTCTTGAAACACAGCTTGCACGCTGGATTTGTAATTTCTTTTGCCCTGTTTGTCCGCGTTTATCGCGTCCTTTCCATCAAATAGAATTTCTCCGTCTGTCGGTTCTTCTAGTAGGAGTACCATTTTCGCTGTTGTGGATTTTCCGCAACCTGATTCTCCTACGAGCCCGTACGTCGTACCCGGTTCAATTGNGAGACTTATACCGTCTACGGCCTTTAAGTATTCTTTCTTTCCCGTCANAGAACCAAACATTCCACCGCCAACCTGGAAGTGTTTTTTAAGATTTCTAATTTCTAGTAAAGCTCCGCTTTCACTTGTCATATTGAACCTCTTTCTGGGTTTTTATTTAGGATTTATAACGCTCTGGGGAACCATTTGCAGCCGTGTGTATCTACACACGCGGCGCAGTAGGCTACCCAGTGGCCAGGAGTCTCTTCTTTGAGGACTGGCTCTAGTAATTCACAGTCAGGATTAGGGTTCTCCTTTGCGTCACAATCAGGCTGGAAGTTACAACCTGATGGGCGGTTTGTGACGTTGGGAGGGTTTCCAGGGATAGCATATAGCCTCTCGACGTTCTCTTCCATTCTTGGAACAGACCTGATTAGTGCTTCAGTGTATGGATGAAGCGGGTTGTCAAAGATTTCAGTAACCGTTCCTTGTTCAACGATTTTTCCAGCATACATGACAGCAACGCGGTCACACATCTTTGCAACTATTCCAAAGTCATGGGTAATAAAAATGATACCGACCCCAGTTTCTTCCTGTAAGTCTCTCAACAGGTTCAAATATTGGGCTTGGATTGTTGCATCAAGGGAGGTTGTCGGCTCATCCGCTATTAGCACTGAAGGGTTACAGGAAATGCCGATTGCACCCACAACACGCTGTCTCATACCACCTGAGAGCTGGTGGGGATAGTCCTTCATTCTAGTGTCAGGTGCCGGTATCCTTACTTTTCTCAGCATATCTATAACAGTTTCTTTCAAGCCAGGCCCTTTAAGACCTTCGTGGATTTTCAATGCCTCTCCGACCTGATCCTCAATGTCAAATACCGGATTTAGGGCCGTCATGGGGTCTTGTAGCACCATGGCTATTTTATCCCCTCGTACTTTGTTCATCTCGCTTTCATCTAAATCAAGGAGGTTTTCACCTTCTAGCAGAATTTCACCGCCAACGATGTGTCCTGGAGGAGACGGTATAAGCCTCATAACAGAACTAACGGTGACGGATTTTCCGGATCCGGACTCCCCCACTATTCCGAGAGTCTCACCTTTTCGTAAATTAAAACTGACTCCATCAACCGCCTTAGTGACACCCCAACGCGTCACGAAATAAGTCTGAAGGTCTTTAACCTCTAATACTACGTCGCCAATTCGGCTATCTGAAGCCATGCCTCGAACTCCTATGTAATCTGGTTCTTTGTTGTTTCCAGCAAACCTTATATTTAGTCTTATGAAAACAGCGCCTGATTTCAGGCGCACGTTGACAAATTAAGTACCCGCCACTATAGCGAACGGGGCCGGAAAAGGCAATAGCTACTCAGGCACAAATTGCGAATGTTACGGATGATTTAATATCATTTAGGTTCAGGGAAAAAATTAGCTCCTTTGACGATCATATCTTGCTGGCTGATAATCAAGCCTTTTACTCTAGGAAGATATTCTTTTGTCCATCTTGGATNAGACCGAACTTTCTCTCTGGATTCTTCAAAATGAGAATAATCTCTGTATCCCCATATGTGTACGATCCGATTGAGTGGTCCCACATCCGTGTAATACCAACCTGCTAGCTTTATCCCTTGTTCCTGTCGGATTTTGAAGGCTACTTCTTCTACTGCCTTCATGTATTCAGGGACGGACCCAGGTTTCAAGTCATATATTCTCATGTCGTATATCAAAATGGCCTCCTTAACTTTATGGGCTTATATTCTAGGTTCGGTAAATTTGATAGCTGTCCAACCATTATTCAAATCAAAGTATTCTTTTTTTGACCAGCCGGAATCAACAAGGGTGGCCCATCCAACTGACTCAGAAAGGTCAGTTTCCAACCGGGATCCTTTGGCAGGAAATGCAAACCACAGGTTTCCGCCCCTTTTTAATGCGGCTACTGAGGCAGCCGCTAGCTCTAATACATCCAATTGATTCCTAACAAATATTAAAGCAATGTCAAACAGGTCATTAGGTATGTACGAAATTTTGGAGCCTGATGGCAACGTCATGTTAGATATATCCTGAACAACGATTTCAGGGGGAGAAAACACAAGGACAGAAGAATGCTCCTTGATACCCAATTTAACAAAACTTTTTTCATCCATTCAAAAATTTTCCTGAATAGAAAATAGATTATTGTTTAAAGCACAGGCGTCAACGCCAACAATATTATGAATTGAAATACTAAACATATAAATATCACCTATTGCAATATTTATTTATATCACTATAATTCCGCTTTGGTCTCACAAAGTTAGGCCTCGTTACTGGATAGAGACGCTACCGGTAACTAGAAAATTGAGATTGAGAAACAAATATAAACAAGATTTAAAGATTATCAAAACGGAAAGTTAAGAATTTTGATATTCAGAGAAGGTGGGGATTAAAAATGGTTGATTACAGAGCTTGCCCAAAATGTCGTGGGGATATGCATACCCGTCGAGATACTTTTGGGGACTTTAAGGAATGTATTCAGTGTGGATTAATGCAGGATTTAGAGTTACAGAAAAATGCTGAATCACTTGCAGTAGGTGCCGACGCCGGAAGAAAAAAAGGTGAAGCCGCCTAATCATCAATTGATGGTCGCTTTTTTCAAAAACGAAGCAGTTTGTGGATTGGAAAATTAGGTAAAACTCCTAGAACCTCAAGTACAAACGTATACTTAGCCGGCTTTGAGGCAAAAATATTTGACCCTGAGTTGTCTTAGCTAATATTGACTGACCATTGCTATATTAATAAAATCAATGCCCTATATTAGTTTTGAAAACGAAGCAAATCTTCAGTGTGCGATTTTGTATTGAGGATAAACGAAGATGTTGGGAGGTCTAAATGACAACCACTCAAGGCCCAGTGCCACTTTCTATAGCCATTAGTGAAGAGGCGGCTCACCATGTAAAAGAATTTGCCGCTGCAGAAGGAAACCCGGAAGCTGATTTACGGGTCGGAGTGAAGGGTGGAGGATGTTCTGGCTTAACTTATATATTAGAGATAGTAAGTGACGGTCCGAGAGAAACCGATAAAGTAATAGATGAAAATGGGGTCCGGCTTTTTGTTGATAAAAAGTCTTATGTGTTTTTGGCAGGTACCGTCCTAGAATATTCTGGTGGTTTGAATGGAAAAGGGTTTGTGTTCAACAATCCAAACGCCAAAACCACTTGCGGTTGCGGAACTTCGTTTAGTGTATAGGTAAATATTACTTGAGTGAAAAGCCTGTTTTTGTAGATCTAGTTGACTATTTCAGCAGGATAGATTTGTACGGGGAAGATTCCCTGGATCTTCTTGATAGGTTGTCTACCAATAAACTCGAAAATCTCACCGAACCGTATACTGGCATGAGCTCGGTTCTGACTACAAATAAAGGCCGAATAATCGATCTTCTCGGTGTACATCGGCTTCCAGAAAAGGTTCTTGTAACGACGGCTAAAGAATCAAAGAGAAAAGTCATCGAGTGGATCGAGTTTTATACAATTATGGAGGACGTTGAAGTCAAGGATACTTCCGCGGAAACATGTCACTTTCGATTGGTAGGTGAAAAATGGGATGAATTATTTCCAGGGATTTCAGAGCTTTTTGTAAGAGATTCGATGCGTTGTGAAATTGAAGGTGAATCGGTAATTGTGATAAGAGAGGAAATGTCGGATGTTCGGTGCATTGATGTTATAGGATCTATGACTGCACGTTCTAAAATTGGGGATTTTTTCGCAGGTAAATTTAATAAGGTTGATCTTAAGGATTTCAATCAATTGAGGTTGAAACTGGGTATACCTGCATTTGGATTTGAATTAACAGAAGATTTTAATCCCCTTGAGGCAGGTTTAATTTCTCACATTAGTTTTAATAAAGGATGCTATATTGGTCAAGAGGTGGTAGCTAGGTTAAACACCTATGAGAAGGTACAGAGAAAACTTGTTAAATTAGCGTGGCAGGGAGATCTTGATCAGAAGGAAATTACGTACGACGGTAAGTCGGTAGGTGTTATAACTTCGGCGGAAAGTGGAATTGGATTGGGGTTTGTTCGAAACACATATGCGGATCTTAAAAAAGAACTCGACTGTGGTGATCGCAAAATTATGGTGACAGAGATATTGGTGGAGTAGTTATAATTCCGTAGATGGTAAAGGGGCTGGAAGAGTGACGCCCCCATCAACCACGACAACCTGACCTCTTATCATTTCAGCATCTTCGCTACATAGAAACGCCGTGACTTTCGCAATATCAGCTCCTGTTATAACTCTTCCCGATAAGGTGTTTTTGACAGCAGACACCATGTCCTTTTTGTTCGGGAACGTTTCCAAAGCATCAGTTTGAACAAAACCTCCTGATACAGCATTAACGTTAATGCCTTTTTCGGCAAGTTCTACTGCCAAGTACCTTGTCAGTGATTCGAGGGCTGCTTTGGATGTTCCTACTGATAAATAATATGGAAGAACCTTTCTAGAACCTTCAGATGTAATGTTCACGATTGAGCCGCCTTTCCGCATCAATTTAGCTGCTTCTATAGAACACAACCAAGGTGCTCTCGCATTGATATTCATTGCCCAATCCCAATGTTTTGGAGTTAATTCATCCACATTTCTTTGAACACCGGAGGCGGCATTATTTATCAAAACGTCGATTGTGTCGAATTTTTCGGCGATTGATTGGAACATTCTTGATATCTGGTCTGGTTCTGCCAGATGAGCACGTAATTTTAAACAATTAACTCCCAGATCTTCTATTTCCTGTTGCGTCTTTTTAGCTGCAGTATGATTTCTAAAATAGTTGAATATAATGTCGTAGCCAAGATTGCCAAATTCCAAGGCGATAGATTTTCCTATACCTCTTGAGCCGCCTGTTATGAGTGCTACCTTATTTTGGGCATTAGCCATCAATAAATTTAGGCCTAGGGTGCTAGATGGCCATACCTCCGTCCACACTGATTATTTGTCCTGTTATATATTTTGCTTTTTCGCTGGCAAGGTATGCGACCATGTGAGCAATATCGTCCACTTCTCCAAAGCGAGCCATGGGTATCCAAGTCATAATGGTGTCTTTTTGCTTGTCTGATAGAACATCAACAGTATCCGTATGTATATATCCTGGTGTTATGGTGTTTACGGTTATGTTTCGGGTGGCGACTTCTTTGGCAAGAGCGAAAGTAAAGCCGTTTATTGCTGCCTTTGAAGCTGTGTAGTTGGTTTGGCCTATGTTCCCTCGGAGGCCAACTACGGAGCCAATATTAATTATTCTTCCCCATCTGGCCCTAACCATTGTGCGGAGTACGGCTCTACTACAGTAAAAAGTACCGTTTAAATTTGTATTTATCACTCGTTCCCAGGCTTCGTCGGACATCCTTAAGAGGAGACCATCATCTATAATTCCAGCGTTATTTACGAGAATATCAATTTGTCCAAAGCGCTCTGAGACCTCATTGATCATTTTTGTCACTTGAGCTAGATTTCCCACATCTGCTTGGCATGAAATCGAGTCTATTCCGAATTCCTTAAGGTCCTTAACAGTTTCTTCAGCCTCTTGTTTGGAAGAATTGTAATTTATTGCAACATGCACTCCTTCCTCAGCCAATTTCACCGCGGCTGCTTTTCCAATTCCTTTTGCTGCCCCTGTAACTAAGGCTACTTTTCC
>PBWI01000016.1 GCA_002728195.1 Chloroflexota bacterium | reverse complement strand
TGATTTCTCTGGCATCGCCTTTTTCCCAAAACCAGTTCAAAAACCGAACGGGATTCCTATATGGGTCGGCGGGCATACTAGAAGGGCTGTGAGAAGGACCGTTAGGTTCGGAGATACCTGGCATCCTACAAGACTTGATCCTGATGAAATCGAAAANATGCTTCCCTTCATTAATCAGCAGTGTGAAGAGTACGGTCGCAACCGAGATGAGATATCAATATCNCTAAAAAGAACTCTACATTTCACCGATATTGGAATTGAAACTAACTCAAGGATNCGCTCTAAAGCAGCTGTAATTGATTCAACCCNAGCAGTTACTGAAGATATCAAACACTGTAAAGATCTAGGGATAGAAAATCTGACTTTTGATTTTCAAACTAGNAACACTGATGAATGCATAAAAGTCATGGAACATCTTATGAATATAGAAAGCCAAATCAGTTAAAACATCAACGAAGAAGCTTTGATTTTCGCATCTCAGGTACTGTAAGCAAAACAGCTCCAAAAATGATAACTGCTGATCCCATATAGCTGATCAGATCCGGAACAGCGGAAAACACTAAAAAGTCGTAAANAGTAACAAAAATCAACGTACTGTAAGCGAATGGCAATACAAAAGTAGCGTCAGCACCTTTAAATGCCTGGAGATTGAAGGCCTGGCCAATGACCATTAAAAACCCAATCGATGCTAATACCATCCATTGCCCNGTAGTTGGTGAATCCCAAACAAATATCAAAGCTATGCTTGATAAAAATAACCCTATGGCATTATTTATCAGTAANATTTGTATTGGACTTTCTCTGCCCGTCAGAATTTTTATTAANACCATTTCTAACCCTGCCGCTAATGATGCCGTCAGTGCCATTAANGCTGCNGGTTCAAAAGACCCTTCGGTGGGACGAATCAAGATTGTAGAGCCGGTCAATCCTATTAGAGCAGCAATCCAGCGTAAAGGACCTATTTTTTCTCTGAGAATAGGTAAGGCAAAAAACATAGCAAACACTGGGTTCAAAAATTTTATGGCTGTAGCATCAGNAACTGGAATAATCGCCGCAGCCGCAAACAATAGGCTTACCGNGCTGTAACCGCAAAAAGTTCTCACACTGTGAATTATTAAGCTTGGCTTGGTATATTCTGGGCGAAGTAAAGGAGTTACCAGGGCAACGGCCATAAATGCAAACAAAAATCTCGCTTGAGCAACTTGTAAAGGGTCGAGAGGAATTCCCAAAAGATCAGATTGGGCAATTTTTGCTAAAACTGTACAGGCGGCAATAAAAGAAGATCCGATAATTACAAAAATTATGGATCGCATAGGAGTCTGTTTAATAGTCGGTTTCAAGATTTGAGTTAATTGTTGATAATATTTTCTCAGCTAGTTAAATGCTTCTATCTAGCTTTGAACTCCTGGTTTGATCTCATTGGTCAAGGTTTCTGCCCCGTCATCGGTTACGAGAACAGTATCGCTACAACCAATTGCCCCAATGCCTGGAATTCTCATAGTCGTTATCAAATGAAAACACATTCCCGACAATAACGGCCTCGATTCATCAATATTAATCGAAAATATGTCCCCTTCATCCCAACCTGGCGGAAAGGCTGTGCCAATCCCGTAGGCAATNCTTCTACCTTGTTTGTACCCAATATTAGCTTCATTNATTACNGAACTGCCAGCTTCAAAAACGGATCTTGCGGGTACACCTTGCTTCATTAATCCTTTAGCGGTTTCCAATGCTTCAGTAGCTACCCGATTAGCTTCGATCAATTTTTTTGTCTGATCTCCAACAAAAACACTTCTAGATTGGGCAGCATGATACCTATTAACGCTACCAGGTATTTCCATAAAAACTAAATCTCCAGAGTCAATTATTTTCGGGGACCATGTAGCATGCACCAAATGGGAGCGTTCCCCGGAAGTTATAAAAGCCGGTAAGCCAGTATATTCTGAACCTGCCATATCCAATTCCGAGTGTACTGCCGCTGCTATTTCTAATTCAGAGGCTCCTTCAGCCACAGCGTTGATTCCCGCTTTCATTCCCCTAGAAGAAACCGATGCTGCTTCTCTCATGTACTTAATTTCATTGGCTGACTTTATTAATCTGCAAGACTCGACTATGCCACTCCCGTCGGTTATTCGAGAATCTGGCAAAATTGATTGAATACTCTGATAAAAATCTACCGTAAGAAATCGTGATTTAGTTTCTAATCCTATGGANCTAGTAGATAAACTTAACTCTTTCAAAACCGCACCAGTTACCTCAGACCAGTCAGAGGTATCCGGATATATGCGCGAATCTTCAACCCAACTAAATTCAGGAATCAGTGCGGTTTCATGCGGGGGTGCTATAAAAATAGCATCTGAATCAATAGGAAGAACCAATGCTTGATACCAGTAATATCCAGGTGTTTGGTAACCCGAAAGATAATATATGTTCTCAGGGCTATGAATTACCAAAGCATCGAGCCCCACTATTTCCATTCCTTCCCTTACTTTGCGAATCCTAGATTCATATTCAGCGGCTGAAAATAATTGTGTCCTCGGTGACTTCATATCCTNGTTTCNCGAAATTTGAATTTATAAGATGCTTTCATCATAAAACAGACNAGTTTTAATTGTCTCATCCAAAGCAAGGGTGCTACATAAATGGTACAGTCAGCTAAAATCAAGGCGAAAATCAAATACCCCCAGCTGGAATGAAGGAACAACAAAACCAATGGAACATAGCAATTCACGGTTCATCAACTGTACCTTAATCGATGCACTTTCCACTGAACCTAGAGAGGTTCATATTNCAGTNACTAATGGCGAAATAGTTGANGTGTCAGAANGTGCTTTCTCAGGTAATTCTGATATACAAACCATAGATTTGAGAGATAAATACGTACTACCNGGCCTATGGGATGTACACACACATATTGGAAGGGGGATACCNGACCACGAAGCNAGAGANGAAACTACCGCACAAAGAACAGTACGNGCTGGNGAGAACTGTANAAGAGCACTCAATCTCGGAATAACTTCGCTGAGAGCTGTAGGAGAAAAAGATTTTATAGATGTTGCCTGGAGAGANGCTTTTAANTCAGGTCAATATATTGGTCCNAANCTATACACCTGTGGTTGGTTTATAACTACTACCGCAGGTCATTTTCTAAAGAGCGGGTGTGCTGTTGAAGTTGACGGTCCGACTGAATATATCCGGACAATCAGAGAGCAAATTAAAAATGGGGTGGACTTTATAAAACTCAACCTGACCGGAGGTGTTATGGGACCAAAATGGGACAAAATGCCTAATACATTCCCATTGCAAGATGAACTTAAAGCCGCTTTTGATGTCTGTGAGCAAAGAGGTTATAAAGTTGTTGCCCATGCTGGCGGAGTTGACGGAATAAAGAAAGCCATCTCATTGGGCGCGCATACCCTTGAGCATGGGTACCAATTTGATGATGAGGCTATCAACATGTTAGCAGCGTCAGAAACCTACTATGTTCCGACCCTTAGTCTTACCCACATGAACAGAGGAGAGGCTTTTGCTGACTCAGATTTTCAGCTCAACTGGATGAAAGAACACCCAATAGATGAGAGTTATAGAGAACGGGCAATAGAAGCTGCTGAGATGCATGCATCGGGATTTAAAAAAGCCCTAGAGTCTGGCGTTAAGATTGCCTCCGGGTCCGACCTTGACTTACCCTACGGTGCTCTNTTTGAAACCCAAATGCTGGTCAAATGCGGAATGACAGAACATCAAGCTATAACCGCTGCTACTCTTACCTCAGCAGAAGTATGTTTGGCAGAGGATAAAAATGGAACCATAGAACCAAACAAAAAAGCTGATTTNATTATTCTAAACACTAATCCATTGGATAATATTAGTAACCTACAAGACGTATATATGGTCGTTAAAGACGGGCGTATCGTGCGTNATGATTCCACATAGATTCATACCTTAGGTTGAAATGAACATTCCTTCTAATTTGTCCCTTCCAGATTCAAGACTAATAACCAACATGGCTATTTGACTTATGCAGATCAAAAAAAGGTTTCTACCTGCGTTGTCCCACAGGAATTACAGAATCATGTGGATCGGCCATGTTGTAGGAGAGTCTTCTTCATGGGCGCTTGGCGCTGCAGAAGGTTGGTTAATATTCAACCTTGCTGAGAACAACCCAAGTAGCTGGGTTGGGGCAGTATTTTTTGCAGCCATGATTCCTTGGTTTTTTGCTCCGATTATCGTGGGNTTTTTGACCGACAGATTTTCCCGTCGAAATATTTTAGTAGGGGCATACATACTTAGCCTTTTTCACGGAGTGCTACTAACTCTTCTGATATTCACCAACCTTATAGAAGTTTGGCATATACTAGTTTTGGCTGTATTAAATGGGATTGCTCGTGCCACACACATGGGTGCTATTGAAGCACTTGCAGCCAATCTCGTACCGTCAAGTCAGCTACCGAACGCATACACTCTAATTTCAGCAGGTTATTACGCTACTAGACTCGTGGGACCAGGACTTATTGCCCCTCTCATGGGATTGTCAGACATAAANTGGATCTTCCTTGCTTGCGTTATAGCCTATGCANTAGGAGTTTTCCTTACAACACAAATCACGGCCGTTTCAACTGGACGAATTGACCCTGAGAAAGGTCTNCTGAATAANACTTTTTCAGGTTTCAAATACATATACAGCCAGCCCATTTTAAGAANCGTCATGTATCTGGTGATGTTTCACTGTACTTTGGTGATGTCTTTTGAATCACTTCTGCCAGCAGTCTCAGAAAATCAATTGACTTCAGGTGGTCAAGGTGTTGCATATATGCATATGATGATAGGACTAGGGGCACTCATTGCTACTTTNGGATTGGCACCAGTAAGCANCCAAAGTACATTGGGGAGATTATTTGTAATTTCTGCCGTGTTAAGTTCTTTAGGCAACCACACGCTAGCGATGGCACGGACTCTAATACCTGCTTTAGTAGGAACCGTTATTATTGGCACGTCACATGCTGCTTTTATGACTATTGCCACAATAATAATCCAATCAGTGTCGCCNGATTATCTGAGGGGCAGGATAACCAGCATATATTTAATTCACGCAGGCGGANTCATGAGCTTCTCTTATTTCGCAAATGGAGTTCTTGCAGATTTCTATAACCCGTCATTAATACTTTCGGCGGGTGGAATTGGTTTCTTAATCGTGGTTTTAGCAAGTTGGATAATTCCAACACCAAGGAGCATATATACAAGAGGAGCTTTAATTTAACTTTTAAGCAAAAAGCTTCCTTTTCAAGTTGGTTAAGACATTAATAAACAGACTATATTGACCCCAACGTGACCAATACGTAGGAACACTGATAATCTATAAAAATAATTGAATCTAAAGTTTGGTTAATCATATGTGGCATATTTCGGAAAACGATCTTGAATCAATAGCCATCGGTGCTGGAATATTGGGTACCGGAGGGGGTGGAAACCCATATGTAGGTATGCTTCGCGCNAGGCAAATGATCCGAGAAAATGGGCCTGTAAAGGTCCTTTCCCACGATGAGCTTGTCGAAGACGATCTAATTGTTTGTGTCGGGGGAATTGGNGCCCCCACTGTAGGCATTGAAAAGGTAAGAGATAAACAATCTTATTACGCCTTACGTGCCATCGAAGATTTCACTGGTAAAAAAGCNACTGCAATTATCTCTAATGAAATAGGTGGAAGTAATTCTCTCGAACCTCTCATACCAGCATCACTATCTGGATTACCGGTGGTCGACGCAGATGGAATGGGTAGAGCTTATCCGGAAGTTCAAATGAAGACTTATTTCGTATACGGAGTACCTGCCTATCCTATGGCAGTATGTGACGAAAAAGGAAATACCTCCCTNATTACAGAAGCACTNGATGCAAAATGGGTTGAAAGGATGGCTCGTGCAGTGACCATTCAGATGGGAGGAGTAGCCTGCTATGCATTAGCTCCTATGACCGCTCACCAGATACAAACCACAGCTGTTCTAGATTCTCTGAGCTTAACCAAACGCTTAGGTGACGCTGTAAGGAGCGCTCGNGCTGTCCACTCTGATCCNATAGAAGCTCTGNTAGATGTTCATCCTGGAAAAGTCTTATTCCAGGGCAAAATAGTCGACCTTGACAGGCAAACCACGGCNGGATTNGCAAGGGGGCAAGTAGTGATCGAAGGCATGGGACAAAACCAATCAGATCAAATGACCATTGAATTTCAGAACGAAAATCTTATTGCCAAGTTAAATTCACAAATAGTCTGCATCGTTCCTGACTTGATATGTATCGTCGATACAGAGAGAGGAGAACCAATAACAACTGAGCTCTTAAAATATGGATTTAGAGTTACTGTGCTTGGATTCCCTGGACCAGATTTATGGAAGACCCCAGAAGGATTAGCTACAGCCGGACCTTCAGCATTTGGATATGATGTTGAGTATGCAGATCTAGAGTTAAATTAAAAATGNTACGGGAACCCACAAATAAACCCATTGGAAGGNCTAATTAGTTCATGCATATAGGAATTGATGTTGGCGGAACTAATACAGATGCCGTTTTGATGGATGGCGATGTGTTAGTGAGTAAAGTGAAAAATCCTACGACAACTGACGTTACATCGGGGATCATTGCCTGCATTAACTCTCTTACCAATTCCNGCCCAGATAATTCGCAAATAAATGCAGTGATGCTGGGTACTACTCACTTTGTAAACGCTCTCCTGGAGAGAAGAGATTTAGCACCTTCAGCGTCATTAAGACTATGTTTGCCAGCTACTACAATGTTGCCTCCACTAGTGGACTGGCCGAATGATCTAAAACAGTCAATAGGTGCTCATACTTACATGGCGAACGGAGGNAACGAATATGACGGCCGAGAGATTTCACCAATTAATGAAAAAGAGTTAATAGATATAAGCCAAAAAATGCTTGATGATGGTATTCGNTCGGTCTCCGTGTGTGGAGTTTTTTCTCCAGTTGATGACAAACATGAAAAAAATGCGGCTGAAATCATCAAATCAATAGCACCGGAAATGAGCATCACTTTATCTTCAGAAATCGGCCGAGTTGGGATACTTGAAAGAGAGAATGCGGCTATGCTAAATGCCTGTTTAGTAGAGGTCGCGACGAAAACCGTTGCTGCGATCCGCAAAGCAATGTCGTCGGCAGGATTAAATGTACCATTATTTTTTAGTCAAAATGATGGAACCTTGATGCAGTCAGAATTNGCCTCTAATTACCCTGTTTTTACAATAGCTTCAGGGCCAACTAACAGCATGAGAGGAGCGGCTTTTCTTTCTGGCGTTCTAGATGCTGTGGTAATAGATATTGGGGGCACATCCACTGATGGNGGAATGCTAATGCGTGGTTTCCCCAGAGAAGCTGCCGTGGCTGTAGATGTTGCAGGTGTAAGAACCAATTTTAGAATGCCCGATGTGTTTTCTGTTGCTCTTGGAGGAGGCTCTTTAATCAAGAAGAATCCTCTTACAATTGGCCCTGAAAGCGTAGGGTATAAACTCACAAGCCAAGGGATCGTTTTTGGCGGCGACCAACTAACTGCAACAGACATNGCAGTGGCGAGCGGAATTACTGAAATAGGAGACCGAAATCTGGTGGAAGATGTTGATCCAGAATTTGCGGAATCCGCCATAAAAGAAATACAGACCCGAGTAGAGGACGTCGTAGATCAATTGAAAGTCAGCGCTAAACCTGTTCCAGTAGTGCTGGTAGGCGGAGGCAGCATACTAATAAAAAACAACTTCGAAGGTGCCTCTGATGTACTACGTCCGACTAATGCGGANGTGGCCAATGCCATTGGAGCTGCCATTTCTCAAGTAGGCGGACAGATCGAAAAAGTGTATTCACTTACTGATATGACGAGAGAAGAGGCCTTAGTACTTGCCAAAAATGAAGCTGCGGAGAAGGCCATCGAGGCAGGAGGAGACCCAAATTCAATAGAGATTGTTGATATAGAAGAAATCCCTTTAACCTATCTACCAAGCAACGCTTTAAGAGTAAAGATTAAAGCTGTAGGTAACCTCATCTAGATTCATTTCAAGGTCGAGAGACAGACTACGGAATTGCCCTTCCGCTGAAGTTTCCTGTGCATATTTCATTGTCAACGGCTATATTCCCGTTAACAAACACATAGGGAATACCGGTCGGATATTGAGCAGGGTCATCATAGGTTGAATTGTCAATAATTGAATCAGGATTAAACAAGACAATATCTGCAAAATATCCTGGCTTAATACGACCTCTTGATTCTAATCCGAACCTCCGTGCTGGGTTGTCAGTCAGCCTTTGGATAGTCTGTTCAAGTTTCATTACGTTGTACTTCCGCTGAAATCTACCAATTATCCTAGGGAAGGTCCCGTAGGCTCTAGGATGAGGATTACTACCCAATGGAATAGAGTCGCTTCCTACCATGTAGTCTGGCCGCGATAATAATTCCATAGCATCCCGATTTATTTGNTCCCAGATCGAGATACTCACGGGNGGAGAACCCCAATATCCGACTTGGCCTTGATTTTCAAACAGAATCTCACAAAGGGTTTCCCCAAGACTTTTCCCTCTTAAAGAGGCCGCCTGAGGGAGAGACNTGCCTTCAAGTTCCGGATTCATTGGTACATAAGAAAAAACGGCATCGTGTATTGGGCGAGGGTAATCATTGTCCAAATAATCCGATAACCGNCTTCTTTCATCAGGATCACGCAATCGATCCATTACCGCTTCTGGGCCACCTTCATGGGCATAACTTGGTAAAAAACTCAATGGAAATGTACTACCTGTAGGGTAGGGGTAAAGCTCAAGTGATACGTCTACGCCCTCCTTGATAGCTTCATCAATTAGTTCAGTCCGGGCTTGCACTTGCCCCGCTGTACCTTCATCCGTACGAAAATGCGAAAAATGCACTTTTACACCAGACTTACGTCCAATTTCCAATGCCTCAGGCACCCCACCATCACCAAAGGCTCTGTCGGTATTCTTATCCCTCAAGTGGGTTACATACACACCTTGATATTCTGCGACAACTTTACAAAGTTCTATTAGTTCCTCTGTATCACTCCAGGCGTTTGGAAAATAAGACATACCTGTTGCCAAACCCACAGCCCCATCTTCCATACCTCGCCGTATTAAATCTTTCGCCTTATCCAGATTGGTGCCCCTTAAGGGGACATCTTCGAACCCTACGGTTTCGAGACGAATCGCCCCGTGGGCAATACAGTAGGCTGTATTTATAGACACTTTGTTGTGGTAATGCGACTTGAAACTCGCCACTGATGACATATCCAGTTCGGCTGAAGGCAAGCCTAAAATACCGGAAAGATATTGTCTGTTGGCAAGATAATTTTCCTTAGACAAAGGTGCATACGACAACCCATCTTGCCCGAGTATCTCTGTAGTTACACCTTGGCGGAGACTATTGGCATGCTGGGGATTTTCAAGAAGTGATCCATCAGAATGAGTGTGAGTGTCGATAAAACCGGGAGAAGCGGCAAGGCCTGTTCCGTCAACAATCCTGGCACCATCAACTTCACCTACATCACCTACCACCATTATACGATCATCTTCAATCAATATATCCCCTGAGGTTGGCGCTAACCCGCTACCGTCATAAATTATGCAATTTTGAATGTGTGTTTTTGAAATTGTGATCTACCTCTGTTACTCCTTTGGGCGGCTTAATACAGGCATTATACAGCTTGACCTAATCCAGTTGTGCAACTGATAAACTGGCCTAGTGTGAGCACAGAATTACTTTATGTACCATTAGAGCAGGGGAGAGGTGAGAATGCCCGATTTGGAAATTCGTCGTTTAGGACGAACCGATATGAAACCAAAATCTCTAGGTTTAGGAGGGGGTTATCTGGGCGATAAAACTCGCCCTGACAATGAAGCGGTTTCCACAATTCACGCAGCGATTGATCAAGGAATAAATTTCGTAGATACCTCTCCCGAATATGGTGTGAGTGAATATAGGGTTGGATTGGCTTTATCCAGCGGGTTAAGAGATAAGGTATATCTGCAAACCAAAGTGGGGTCTCATCCAAAATACCTAAGAGATTTTTCCAGGAATGCAACAACCTGGAGCCTGGAAAACAGCTTTAAACTCCTTAAAACAGACTATGTAGATTCAGTACTGATACATGGCCCCAGATACGATATCGAAACCCCTTTGGGTCACTGTTTAGACGTTATGGTTGAATGGAAAGCAAAGGGAAGAATTGGGCATATCGGTATTGGTGTGAGACAACATGAATTCCATAAACGTGCTATCGAAACCGGAGAAATGGATATTATTCTCTCTTTCTTAGACTATACTCTGCTTTCACAATCTCTAGAGAAAACGTCCATCCCACTAGCATTGAAAAACGATGTGGGAATAATTTTAGCCAGTCCTTTAACGGGATCTCTTCTAGCAGGGCCTGAGCCAATATTTGGAGGACCAACTAATGGCCAAGAGGAATTACCCCCGTCACTGGTAGGAAGCAGGATGGATCCTTCTATATATCCTATGGCCCACAAGATATGGAAATGGTGCCAAATTAGAGGATTAAATATCAGAGATTTGGCTATCCAGTTTGCACTAAATGCGCCAGTCAAGGGTAACGGTATTGTTCTTACTGGACCCTCTAATGTCACCGAATTTAATCAGGTTTTTTGTAGTGCCACTGCTGATATACCGGAATCCGTTTGGAAAGAATTCAAAGCGGAATTTGGAATAACGACGTAGTTGTATTTCAAAAGATTATTATTAATAAAAAAAACTAATTATGCTTCTTTAATGATGTATAGTGCCAAAAAAATATATTCAATACGGAGGTATTACTATGATTTTCCATATCAGTGCACAACATGACCACAGTACTTGCACTAGAGTGTTGCATGGGCCTGAGGCTATGAGGTCAGGGCAAGCATGGGTCGAAGGAAATGACTCAGTAAAAGTTATAGGAGCATGGGGCTATCCCGTTTCTCACCGTAGTTTCGCCGTTGTTGAGGCTGACACATTTGAAGATGTCGCCTCACTGCTAGAGTTTCACCTAGCTATGGGACCTGTGGAAGTTTTACCCGTCAACGATAATGTCCAGCGACGAAAAGATATGGGCTATTGGGGTCAAAACTAAATCCTTAATAACCATAGTACTGACCCCAAATACTAGGGTCAGTACTATGTTAATACCCGTGAATATACAATTTATTTGTTAATAGAATTTCAAATATTTGACTACATCAATCAGAAAATTAACCCTTTTTACCCTTGGGATGAATTCTAACCTCAACGTTACCCGCCCTTTCTTCCTGGAGTAGATGATAAACCCTGTAATTTAAATCAGCCCATTCCTTTCTATTTACAGCTGCTGTCATATCATTGTAGGTCCCAGTAGCTATCTGCAGCGGCACGTTAAGTTCACGTCCCAATTCCAGCACCAATGCCATATCCTTTTTAGAGATGGGGAAAGTTGATTCGGACCCGGTTCCTCCATCAAATTTGCCCTGCAAATACGTATCCGGCATCGATACATTTAAAATTCTCCCACTTCCACCAGCGCCGTTTCTTATGCATTTCATGAGTGTTTCTGCACTTACACCTGCCTTCACTCCAAGGGTGAGTGACTCAACCAATAAACGTTCCAAACCATACTGGAACATGTTATTTGCCAGCTTGCAGATTGTTGCAGTACCTATTTCACCCGTGTATGTGACCTTATTTCCAAAAGATTCAAAAACGGGTTTGAGCTTCATATAAATATTCTCACGCCCACCCACCATGATTGATAGAACCCCATTTAACGTCACGCCGTTCTCATCTGATCTGCGTCCGCTCACAGGGGCATCTAATATTGAAGCACCTCTAGAAGAAAAAGTTTCCTGCAGTCGCCTCATTAATTCAGGGGAACTTGTACTGAGATCTGCCCATACTGAATCACTAGTTATTCCCTCGATTATCCCATCCTCACCTGTGGCAACAGCTTCAACCTCAGTAGGACCTGGTAATGATGTAAATATTATGTCGTTTTGGCTGGCGAGCTCACTTGGAGTATCTGCCCATGTAGCCCCTAATTCCAATGCGGGTAAAGCGGCATCTCTGTTTATATCGTGCACAGTCACCTTATAGTTATTTTGTATTAAAGCAAGGCACATATGTTGTCCCATATTGCCAAGCCCTATAAACCCAATATTTATTTCATCCATTTATCAAAACTCCTAAATGATCAGATACAATGCGGCTCAGATTCCTAAACGATATCATCTAGCATATATGGTTAACATTTACTAATAGGGGAGTGTGATATGAACGCAAACAAGAAACCTGTAGCAGTTGTCATTGGGGCCACATCCAAGTGGCAATCTGATGGCCGCAACACGAGATTGGTTCATGGCGACAATCTTGACGATAGTGATTTGCCTGTAGGGGTTCGCTGGGGAGTGGGAGGTGCAATAGCTCAAAAGTTTGCTCAAGAAGGTTTTTTTGTCGTCCTCACAACCCGTACCAGTGCAAATGCGTCCAAACTCCAAGACGCAATTGCCGAACAAGGTGGAGAGAGCATGATCGTAGAATTGGACTTGGTATCAAGTGACTCTATATCAAATGCTTTTTCGCAAATACGCGAAGAAGCCGGTGAACCTGATGTCTTAGTCTACAATGCTGGTTATCTTGAAGGTCGCGATCTTCCCCCGGAAAAAGAATTACTTGAACACATTCCACTCGAAATGCTGGAAACCGCCCAACACATTTCGGTCAGGGGTCCTTTTTTGGTAGCCAAAGAAGTAATGCCCTCAATGCGGGAAAGAGGTCAAGGTTCGTTCCTAATTTCCAATAATGCTCAATCACTACGAGGTCGAAAGAGAATGACCGGGCAGTCACTTTATTATCCAAGAGTAATGATGCGTACTCTGGCTCAGGTTCTTACGGAGGAATATTCTGAATTCGGAGTCCATGTCGCCAATGTTGTCATCGATGGCACCATCGATTCTCCAGGAACAAGAGCGATGCCTCGATCTCAACAAAACCCGGAATTTATAATAAATCCGGTCAAAATCGCGGAAGCTTTCTACTATCTACATACCCAAGATAAATCTTGCTGGACCCATGAATTACAGCTCACCCCGTACCCAACTAAACCTAGTTTTTAGAATCTTTTTCAACAACAGAGGTAAGCAATGCCATTTTACAAAAGAGGACCAGTCAGCATTTACTATGAGGAGGTTGGTGAAGGATTTCCCTTGTTGATCATACCTGGGGGAGGTCTCAATTCATCAATTGCTTCTCTGGACACATCTGTTCCATTCAACCCGATGCAAATGTACAAAAATGACTTTAGATGCATAGCAGCTGATTTGCGAAATGCCGATTTAGGCCAATCCAGTGGGCCGCTCGAAATTGACAGGCCATGGGACGCATACTCAGATGACCAATTAGGACTTATGGATCATCTGGGCATACAAGAATTTTTAGTTATGGGATTCTGTATTGGAGGTCCCATGATTCACAATTTATTGAGATTAGCTCCAGATCGAATCCCTGCAGCTGCATTAATGCAGCCCAGTGGATTCACTTCTGAACATCCTGATATTTTCTATCAAAATAACATCGAGCGCTGGGGGCCACCACTATCTAAAAGAAATCCAGACATCAGCATGGACAATATCCACGACTTTCTCACCAATATGTATACAAATCGGGCGGACTTTGTATTTACAGCATCCCGGGATTTCGTACGTTCACTAAAGACCCCTATCTTGGTAGCTCCAGACAACGTTCCAGCTCACCCGTATGAAACTGCCATAGAAGTGGCCAATCTAGCGCCTAATTCAGAAACCACTATTTTCCCGTGGAAAGATACTCCGGAAAACATTAAAACTGCAGTGACCCACGCTCGCCGATTTCTTAGGCAACATCAACCCAAAAACTGAAGTCAGATATGTATTAGTTGGCCAAAAAAGTTACTTTGGGTTCTGATACGATGCCAGCGCTCTTCATACGCTCAGCCTGTTCTGGTGTATTAAAGAATGCCTGGAAAGATTCTTTGGAATCTACTGTACCGATTACAACTGCATTAGTTGGATTATCTA
>PBWI01000098.1 GCA_002728195.1 Chloroflexota bacterium | reverse complement strand
AGGGGCAGAATTGTTGGCTGTTGCCAACAGAAATGCTGCAGAAACTATCGCAGATAAAGTGAGCACAAAGGTAGAAATTACCAGTACTCAGGATTTCAAGCCTAGTTATGAAGAGATGACCAAACATAACGCAAATGATGTCGAGGGATGTAAACGTATATATCCTGGTATACCCAGAACGGGCATCTTAACTGTTACTAATGAAATCGATTGTTATTGGTTTTTGGGCCCAGAAAATGCCACCGCTAGATTTTCTCTTACCAAAATTATTGCTTCTCCTGTTGAAAATAATAGAAGAGGATCTGGAGCTACTCAGATATCGCTCGACTATCTTGGTATGGGAGCAGAAATAAGTAATGCTCCAAATACTTGGGGAGACCCATATACAGATTTGAACACAGGGGAGTATTACTGGGATCCGTTGGAAGATTTCAATTTGACCGGAACTGCCACAGAAATAGATCCGTATAGGTTTAAAATATGGTCGGCTACGGTAACCACTCCTAGAAATGAAGGCGGATATAGAGTTTTGCTGACCATTGATGGGGTTGAAACACAAGATTTGTCTTCAGTGGCTTGTGTTACTGACTTCAAAATAAAAAATACGGGAGGTACTTCATTTGGTGCCGCTGAAATTGAAGAAAAATTAGATATTTTCATCATTCTTAATACAGATTCAGCTAATACGGAAATGAAAATACCAGTCAAAGGAACTTCGCCACTACAACCTAATCAATGGACATATTCGATTGCAGATGATAATTACCAGGCCGGTACATTCAATCCGGGAGAAACCATGACTCTTGTCGTTAACTTAAATGGAGAACCTCAGGTTTCTGGAACGCTTCTAATTGCTTTACCAAATGGAGTAGATAATTCATACTCGTTTCCTTCGATATGTTCGATCTAATATAGATGTTAAACCTTGCGCTATTGTGAGAAAATTGGAAAAGTCTCGATACAACAATCAAAAATGTTTTAGGGCGGTCAAATGACAACTGAAGAAGTATCGGTCATAACAACTGGAAGTACCGAAATAGATAGAAGGTTAGGCGGTGGTATTCCCTATAACACTGTGATGCTTATTGAAGGCCAAGATGCATCAGGTAAAAGCACTTTCGCCCAACAATTGCTATGGGGGACTTTGAATGCTGGCCATAGGGCGAGTATTTATACTACGGAACAAAATGTACATGCGCTCTTGAGGCAGATGGAAAGTTTGGGTCAGGATGCAACAGATTATTTTCTGCTCAACGATCTGCAAATCTTCCCTTTAAGTTCATCGGCTGAAAACGAAGATCCAGATTTGTTCTTTAAGTTACTGTCAGAGCACATATGGCAGCAAGATTCATCACGAATGATAGTTATTGATTCTCTCACTACATTCGTTTCGAGAGCTGGAGGAGAACAGATACAAGATTTCTTCAATGAAATGAAGAATGTTTGCGAAAGAGGTCAAGTTATAGCTTGTACTGTTCATGAAAACGCATTTGATGAAGATTTTCTCTTAAGAGTTAGATCTATATGTGATGCTTATTTGAGGTTACAGGTGAGCGCGTCGGGCACGAGCCTTGTTAAAACTATGGAAGTTGCAAAAATACGTGGTGCTGATATGAGGACGGGTAATATTTTGGGGTTTGAAGTAGAACCTGGAATGGGAATTCGTATAGTTCCAGTTTCCCGAGCGAAGGCTTAAGTAGGGGTATTAGATGGCTTTTAACCTTAAGAATTTCAAAGTTATTGTCCAAATGGGAAAATCCCGTGGAAATGAAAACGGGAACGGTTCGGCAAATGGACATGCTGTATCCATCAAAGAGGGAATTCAAGGATTTTTGCAAAACACTGGGGTCGGACATTCCTCGAAGTTTGTATTGGATGAAAAACTTTTAGCTAAATTACCTACAGAATTTAGGGAGCAAGCTGAGCAGTTTAAACACTTAGGGGCCTATGTATCCAAACTTCCAATTGATGAGATTGGTGTACCGGAATATTTAGGATTCGTTAGCAGAGGTTCAGATACTCAGCAGAAACGGAACCTGNTGTACCCNGTGGGAGGTGGAGTATTCATTCATGTGGTTCATGATCCTGAAGACACTAGGGATTATTACCTTGCAGTGGAACCTTCTCTTGCTCCNGGTGTGGAGGAAATAGTAAACGATATTGATGTTCAATTAATGGATTACATAGACGAACTNCGAGCGGCTGAAGGATCAGAAGAACGTCTTGAGGTTATTTTGAATGCTGTGGATGAAATATGTGGGAGGTCGGANGGGAAATCAGGGAAAAATGGCAAATCTNTGGAATTGACCGATGATCAATTCCAGGCAATTAAATACCTTATGCGTAGAGAAAAGGCTGGNATGGGTGTAATGGACCCGCTGGTTGAGGATCCTTACATCGAAGATATTAGTTGTAGTGGTGTTGGTCCTTTATACATAGAGCACAAGATATTCGGAGGGCTGAAGGCAAGTATTGAATTCTCTGATTCTGAAGAATTGGATCAATATGTAATACAGCTATCGGAAAAAATTGGAAGGCCGGTAACAATTCGAGAGCCAATTGTGGATTCAACTTTACCTGATGGTTCCCGAATCAACATTGTGTACGGAGGAGATGTTTCGAGAAGAGGAAGTAATTTCACCATCAGAAAATTTAGCGCAACTCCCCTCAGTATCTTGGACTTAATCAAATTTGGAACCCTTACATATGAAATGGCAGCCTATATTTCATTGATGTTAAGTGAGGGTATGAATACCTTTGTATCTGGTGAAACAGCCTCCGGTAAAACAACGATTCTTAACGCAATAAGTACTTTTATCCCTCCTAACGCCAAAATTGTCAGTATAGAGGACACCCCTGAATTACAGGTACCTCATCAGAACTGGATACGAGAAGTTGTAAGGGGAGGTGGAGAAAACAGCGCCTCAGTTACCATGTTTGATTTGCTTGTTGCGGCTTTGAGGCAACGACCCGAAGAGATTGTGATAGGAGAAATAAGAGGTGCTGAAGGGGCTATAGCTTTTCAAGCAATGCAAACCGGGCACGCTTGTATGGCCACATTTCACGCAGCATCTGTTGAAAAACTGATTCAAAGATTGACTGGTAATCCGATTAACGTACCTAAAACATACGTGGATAACTTAAACATGGTAGTGATTATGAGCGCCGTTAGGTTACCCGACGGAAGTCCAGGTAGAAGGTGTCTAAGCATCAGTGAAATAATTGAGTATGATCCTGAAAGTAATTCCTTTGGGTTTATTGAGGTTTTTAAATGGAACCCGGCGACCGATGAGTTTGAATTTCCTGGTTACATGAATACGTATCTTTTAGAGCAAGTCGTGGCTTCAAAAAGAGGCTTACCACCGGATGAGTATAGAAACATTTACGGAGAGTTAGAAAGAAGGGCTGAAGTGTTGAAACGCCTTTCAGAAAGGGACACAACAAATTTTTATGAGCTCCACAACGTCCTCGCCCAAGCGAATAGAGAAGGTCTCTTCTGATAATCAAGTAGTCGGGTTTGACCTTTTTTCTCAGCTGACCTATATGGCTATACTGTCTAGAGGTGGTGTAACCAGAGACCGCCTGCTGGAATATTGCGGGAGACAGCGATATCTGACTGCAGTTTTCTTTGAATATATTAATTTAATGGCTCGCTCGATGGGAGTTGAGTACACCCGCGCTTTTCAGTCAGTGGCTCAGAGAGCCAAAGCTCCCAGGGTAAAAAGTTTGTTATTGAGGTTTTCGGCTTCAATTTCTTCCGGTAGTTCCGAATCTGAATTTGTTCTACAAGAGGCTCGAGCAGAAAAAGAATTATATTCCAACGACTACGAACGCAACGTAGAAAATCTTCGTAAATGGACCGATGCTTATGCAGCAGTATTGGTAGCTGTTACATTAATTATGGTTGTGTCACAGGTATCTAGTTTGTTGGGGTCCACTAATGCTAGCTTTATATATCTTATGCTATTTACTCTGTGTGGCGTCACCAGTGTAGGAGTGTTCCTTATATATAAAGTGGCTCCTTTTGAGACTATTACCTACGATCCGGTTTCCGGGACCACTCCTGATCGTAAGGTAGCAAAATTCCTTTTCATAATTGGGTTTCCATTGGGCCTTTCATTAGGTGTTTTGGGCTTCCTGATATTAAAGGAAAATGGGACTAGTATAGTGACTGCTTCAGCGGTGATTTTTGCCTCATTAGGTGTGACACTCATACCTTCGGCTTTTCTAGCCATGAGAGATGCAGCGAGAGTGGCCCATATAGATGAGGAGCTACCTGTTTTTTTAAGAGCAATAGGTAGTATTGCTGGGTCAGGAGGAGTGACCTTAACTGAAGCACTAAGGCGTATTGATACAAAATCATACCAGTATCTTAGGGACCCTTTGGAGCGCTTAAGAACCCGGTTAGAGTCCGGGTTACCGACTCCTGAGTGTTGGGAAACATTTAGTAGAGAGACCGGTAGTGAGTTAGTTTCTCGTACCTCGGGTATGTTTGTAGACGGAGTAGAAGTTGGGTGCAATCCTTCTCAAATCGGAGAATTATGCTCTGATTACGCCCAGAGAATCACTGAGCTACGAGCAAAAAGAAAACTTACGGCTTCAACTTTTACATTCTTGACTATGACGATGCACTCCGTGATGGCATTAATATTGGTTTTTGTGCTAGAAATTATTATCAAGTTCAACAGCAAGCTATCGGCCGTCCAGGGGGTTTCCGAAAAAGATAAATGTATCAAGGATGTTAAAGAGTCCATCGGTTTTGTTACTGAGTCACAAAAAGCGGAGATGGCGGCACAGGGATTTACTCTCCCAACTCCCGAGGAACTTTGCGCACAGGTTGAGGTGTTCCAGATGGGAAACATTGAAACTTTGCAGATAACGATAATTTTAGCGGTGGCCGTTTTGACGGTTGCAAATGCACTCGCACCAAAATTTTCTGAAGGGGGACATAATCTTAAAATTATCACCTTTCTTGCTGTAACATGTTTAGCGTCTGCTGTTGTAATGGCTGTAGTTCCAAAAGTAACCGCAGCACTATTGGCCACCCCAGAAGACAGTTCGGGAGGATTAGTAAACGGTATATATTCAGTTATATCTGCAGGAGTTGTGTAATGATGGATGGTATGGATTCAATTCGTAGGACAATTTATGACAAATTTGGGAATGTGATGAAAACCTTTAAGATGGATCTTGATAATTCCGGCAAATCAAATTCAGAAGGCAATCAAGATTTTTCTGCGGAAACTGTTTTACCTGAAGTCGAAAATGTTGGAGAGGTGTCAGACAATGATGCCTTGTGGGATCTAAGTGAGTTGGATCCAGAGATATATGAAGATGTATTTGAGCCAACCCTCGCAGG
>PBWI01000097.1 GCA_002728195.1 Chloroflexota bacterium | reverse complement strand
CCCCTTATCAATTACCCATGTGACAAAAAAGTCCTCCATAGCAGGGTACAAAACTTCTTCAACAACTCTACTTAGGCGATGTATTTCGTCAATGAATAAGATGTCATCTTTTTGAAGTTGGCTCAATATGGCAACCATATCACCAGCCCTCTCTATTGCTGGCCCGGAGGTAGTTTTAATTCTAACTTCCATCTCGGTGGCGACTATATTGGACAGGGTGGTTTTTCCCAAACCAGGAGGTCCGTAAAGCAAAAGGTGATCTAGTGGTTCATCTCGCTGCTTCGCAGCCGTGATAGATATGGAAAGAGTGTTTTTTATACTGTCCTGACCGACATAAGAGGATAAATTCCTCGGACGCAAATTAGTATCAAGAGTATGATCCTCTTCTTGATTATTACCTGAAACAAGTCTCTCTTCCAATCGGTCCTGATCCTCAGCTGACGGTTCTCTTCCATGTGATTCTAGGTTTGATATAAACTCAGTGTCAATCAAAACTTAGCATTAATGCAAGATTACACTGTGTTGGATCGTTTGACACTGATTTTTGTAACCCAATAAACTCGCATTAGAATATTTTTATCGCCTTGGGAGAATTCGCATATGGCAAAGAGAACTGTAGAGGATTGGGAAGATTCAACTCTGAATCCCCTGAAAGAAAGATTTGGGGAAAGAAAGGATTCTTTCGAGACCACATCCGGGATACCAATAGATACAATTTACACTGAGCAAACGAAAACTGGTTCGACTCAGCAAAATCAAGAGTTTCCAGGAGAATACCCCTTTACTAGGGGTGTTCAGCCCAATATGTATAGGGGACGCTTTTGGACGATGCGGCAGTATGCAGGATTAGCATCTCCAGAAGAATCTAACAGAAGGTACCGATATTTACTTGACCAAGGCCAGACAGGGCTGAGTGTGGCATTTGATTTACCGACTCAAACGGGATACGACTCAGACCATCCAATGGCCTCAGGTGAAATCGGTCGTACTGGGGTACCTATTTCAAGTCTCGCGGATATGGAAATTCTCTTTGAGGGCATTCCTTTGGATAAGGTTAGTACCTCAATGACTATAAACTCCACCGCTTCCATACTTCTCGCTCTATATATCGCGGTAGGAAAAAAACAGGGAGTACCGATAGAAGCCCTGAGTGGAACCATACAAAACGACATACTTAAAGAATACATCGCTAGAGGTACATATATTTATCCTCCTGAGCCTTCGATGAGACTGATAACTGATGTCTTCCAATTTTGTAGTGAAAACGTTCCTAAATGGAACACAATAAGTATCAGTGGTTATCATATGAGTGAGGCAGGAGCTAATGCTGTACAGGAATTGGCTTTCACCTTTTCAAATGCGATTGCCTACGTTGATGCTGCTATATCTTCAGGGTTGGATGTAGACGCATTCGCGGGAAGGCTCTCCTTTTTCTTTGTAGCTCAAAGTAACCTTTTTGAGGAAGTGGCTAAGTACCGAGCAGCTAGGAGGATGTGGGCAAAAATAATGAGAGAGAGGTTCAGTGCTAAAAATGATCGCTCATGTATGATGCGTTTTCATACACAAACCGCAGGTGTAACTTTGACAGCGCAACAGCCGGATAACAACGTTATAAGAACTACGGTTCAAGCATTGGCAGCGGTTTTGGGCGGTACTCAGTCGTTGCATGTTAACTCTAAGGATGAAGCCTTGGCACTACCTACTGAGGAGTCGGTTCAAATATCACTAAGAACCCAACAAATTTTGGCCCATGAAAGTGGAGTGTCAGAGTCAGTGGACCCCTTGGCAGGTTCTTATTATGTTGAGCACCTCACAGATCAGTTGGAGAAAGAAGCATTTAAATACATAAAATTAATGGATGATATGGGTGGCGCTGTTGAAGCTCTGAAGGAAGGTTTTCAGATTGAAGAGATACACAATAGCGCTTATCAGTATCAGAGAGAAGTGGAAAATCAAGATAGGGTAGTAGTGGGTGTTAACCAATACCAGTCTCCAACACCGCCTATCGAAAAATTACANACCATATCGCCNAGTGAGACAAAGAATCAACTCTCTAGGTTAGCGAAAATTAAATCAGANAGAGATAATAAAAAAGTTCAANATTCCCTTGNAAAATTAAAAAAGGCCACCNAATCTGGACAAAATACAATGCCGGCAATTATTGAATGTGTNGAGTCTTACGCTACAGTAGGGGAAATTTCCGATNTGTTCAGAAATATCTTTGGCGAGCAAACTGAATTTACCCCNTTTTAATTAGAGATAGGAGTTGACTAATGGCTGATCTTCTTTTGANTGATGAAGAAACTCTTCTCAAGAATACCGTGTCAGATTATTCGAAAAATGAATTAGCTGNTCGTGCAGCTGGCTACGATGAAAGTGCTTTGTTTCCGTGGGATAACGTATCTGGGATTGCAGATCTNGGTTTGTTTGGCCTCACAATACCCGAGGANTACGGTGGCAGTGGAGGTACCACAAGACAGTTGGCNATAGCNGCAGAAGAAATAGCTAAAGGGTGTGCTGCAACTTCAGTTATATATATTGCTCACCTNTCNTTGTGCACCCAATTCATTAATATGTTTGGTAGCGAAGAACAAAAGAAACAATATTTACCTGATCTTGCTTCCGGCAAAAAAATAGGAGCATTTGCATTGTCGGAACCTGGTGCAGGTAGCGACGCTGCGGCTATAAAGACATCTGCAATTAGGTCAAACGGACATTATGTGTTAGAGGGTGTGAAGACCTGGATTAGCAACGCACCTGAGGCGTCTATATTTGTTACATTGGCAACCTCGGACTCCTCGAAAAAGCATAGAGGTATAGAAGCTTTGATTGTGGAATCAGATACAGCTGGTATTTCTGTAAACCAACTTCACGGCAAAATGGGAGTCCGTGCTTCGACGGTTGGTGAGATTGTTTTTGATAACGCGTTAATACCTTCAGNTAATAGAATGGGAGAGGACGAACANGGATTTAAGCAGACAATGGAAGTATTAAATGCTAGCCGAATTTCGATAGGGGCTCAATGNGTAGGAATCGCTCAAGCTTCCCTGGAGGCCGCAGTAGATTATGCTCGAAATCGAGAGGCATTTGGTGGNACGCTGGGAGATCTTCAGGGTATCCAGTGGATGATCGCAGAGATGGCTACAGAAATTGAGGCNGCGAGACAANTAGTNATGAAATCGGCTTCCTTAAGGGANGCCAAATTGCCGTTTGCTACGGAAGCNTCAATGTCAAAACTCTATGCTTCCAAAGTTGCTATGGAAAGTGCGCACAAAGCAGTTCAAATACACGGAGGTACAGGGTACTTCGCTCCGACACCGGTAGAGAGATATTTCAGAGATGCGAGAGTGACCGAGATTTATGAGGGGACCTCAGAAATTCAAAAACTGGTAATCGCAAGAAACATATTGAAAAATTAAGGAAGGTTAAGTGAATAACGAATCTATTTGCAGTGCCAGACATATCAATCATGTNTGTATTGCAGTATCGGATATTGATGAAACGTTAGAATTTTATGAGAACTTGTTTGGTGTAAGTCGTTCAGGAGAAGTAGAAACAATAGAAGACCAGGGAGTAAAGGCGGCCCTAGTTAGAGTTGGCGCATCTCAACTTGAGTTTATACAGCCAACTGACAATGAAAATGGAGTCGCAAAATTTATCGATAAGAGAGGTGAGGGAGTTCACCATATTTGCTTTGAGGTAGATAATTTATCGTCTAAATTGAAAAAGCTCGACGATGCTGGTGTACAAATGATAGATAAGGAACCTCGAGATGGGTTGTCAGGAACAATTGGATTTATCCATCCAAAAGCTACAAGAGGTGTTCTAATAGAATTAGTTGATCAGAAAACAGCCCGGAGATGATATGACATCTAAAATTATTAGAGTATTAGTTGCCAAACCCGGTTTAGACGGACATGACAGAGGAGCTAAGGTGATAGCAAGAGCGCTTCGAGATGCTGGAATGGAGGTGATATATACCGGTATTCGCCAAACACCGGAAATGATCGCTCAGGCGGCCATGCAGGAAGATGTAGATGTCATAGGGTTGAGTATATTGTCAGGGGCTCACATTGAATTGTTCCCTCAGATTATAAGGGAGCTTAATGATCGCGAGATGGACGATATTTTGATAGTTGCAGGTGGAATAATACCGGAATCAGATCACGCTTTTTTAAATGACATAGGAGTGAAAGGGATATTTGGACCAGGTACATCGACAGGTGATATCGTCTCTTACATAAAAGAATCTATTGGTTAGATTTCTAATATCCCAATTTAATCTGGCTTAATTGATGTCAACTTATTCAAATTAAGATACTATTTAGGCCTGACTTTTTTCAAAGAGAATGTGTAAATGCAAGAATTTCTGACTCTTATACTTGCCTGTTTGGTTAGCTACATTTTTGGGGCACTTCCCTTCGCGCACCGAATAAGTAGAAGACAAGGTATCGATATTTTTTCCATCGGGACTGGACTAGCAGGAGCCTCCAACGTTTTGAAGAATGTGGGCCGTTGGTCTGCTTTGATGGTTCTGGTTTTTGATATAGCTAAGGGCGCACTTGCCGTGATAGTGTCAGGGATGATGGGTGTGGAGGGCGTGTGGATTTTTGTGCCGGCTTGCGCTGCTATATTTGGACACTGGAACTCGATATTTACGCGTTTTAAAGGAGGAGATGGAATGGCTATAGCAGGTGGTATCGCCATCGCGGTGTTCGGTGGTATTGGCCTCCTCACACTGTTTATAGCTGGACTAGTGTCTCTTGCGGCTCAAAAACTATGGATTACCTCTCTCAGTAGCATAGTTGTAGGATTTCTAGTTCTTCTGTTTCTAACCCGCCTGTTTAACAGACATGAGGAGCTCGCTGTTGGGTTTATTACTGTTGCTTTAATGGTGCTTGCCCATGCATTGAAGGGACACGCTCAGCGGCGGAGATTAGCCAAGCAATCAGAATCTAATCTGTGACGAGTATCTCTGATTTTTGCATTAACAAAAAATCACCTAACAAATATTGAATAAGAAAAACAGTCGACTGACTCGGCGTTTTTACGTAATAGGACTCATCATCTTTTTTGATGAATTTTAGCCTAGTAGTTGGCGAATTGGACTCCTCAGAAGTATTTATTCTTATTGAGCCATCGGGAGCATCAAANTCTAAGGTTTTACTAGTAGCATCNTCCTCAAATCCGGATGCTGGGAGTACCTGGACAGACTGGAGTAAGTACTCCATTATTTGAAGGTTTGCTGGGCCTTCCAACGACCCACTCGTATTGACGACAACCCAGTCATTTTCAGGAGTTTTCACCAATGAAAAATTTTGATTGGTGTCTGGATATATGAAATCAAAGGAAGTTACGTCAGTAGGGGGTATAGATATAACTATGGGGTTTCTCCAAGAATCTGGATCTGAGGAGAAAATNCCATTTTGTGAACAAGGGATTCCATAAACCTCATCTTTGCCTGATTTTCTCACATAACAAAGCCTCACTTCAGGAGACCATTTCCCTATGTGTAGCTGTTCTTGCAGAGAAGGACCAACATAAAACGATACTTTTGTGCTATTTGCCTCATCAACCCCAAGTAGCTCATGGTGTTTAGGCTTTTTAGCTACCAGTTGAGCTCCCAGTACATCATCCACATGTTCCCAGAATGCAGCAAGCTTAGGTGAGAATATGGGGTTGTCTGACACTTCCCAGTATGANTCGTTTACTTTTATCAATTCAGAAGTCAATCCATCATTTGTTGTTATGTCTACCTGATTCACAATTTCCTGATTTATGGGCAACATACCTTCAAGTATGAATTCATCCGTCCCACCTAGAACGATTCTGTATAAAAGCCCAGATATACCAATGACGATCAAGGCTATAAGAACATATCCTACTTGTCTGCTCTTCATCGATCTGAATCCTCATC
>PBWI01000015.1 GCA_002728195.1 Chloroflexota bacterium | reverse complement strand
TTTTGAGGATCATTGAACGTTTCATATGATGCCGTTGGGATTCCCCATTTTTCCATCACAGCCTTCGCAAAAGATTTACTGGACTCGAGTCTTGCTGCAGAAGCTGTTGGACCAAAAATGGGTAGTCCGGACTCCATAAAAACATCTACTATGCCCAAAGCCAAAGGGCTTTCTGGCCCAACTATTGTTAAATCTATCTCCTCTCGCAGAGCGAAATTTTTCAAGCTTTGGATATCTGATTCCGGTATATCTATATTCGTAGCCACAGATCTTGTGCCTGCATTGCCGGGAGCTACATAAAGCTTTTTCAGTCTGGGACTTTGGTTAATTTTCCAAGCGATGGCATGTTCTCTACCACCACTTCCAACGAGCAATATTTTCAAGCCAATTTCCTACCGAATGATGTTTTTATGACGAAGTGTTTTCTAAACCGTAAAAGTTTAATGCATTCGTGCTGAACACTCTCTCTGCCTGATCTTCTCCCAACACTTCAATGACATTATAAAAGTCTTGGTCAGAATATGCCCTGCGAGCCCTTGTGGAAGGCAAATCGGTCCCAAACATTAGTACATTAGGGCTCACTTCATGTATTTTCCTGAGAGTATCGTTCACATTAAGGTCTAGACGCCCAAACCCCGTAGCTTTTATGGCCAACCCATCTCTCACGAGACTCAAAAGTATTTCAAGGTTCGTATCCGATATACCAAGATGATCAATAGCTACCTTGGGTAAACCGGGAATTTTATCCTTCAAAGATATAAGTGAGTCAGCGCCTAAGTACAACTCCACATGCCAACCCACCAAGTCATAGACCCGATTGGCCATAGAAACGAGATCTTCAGAGCCAGCAGAACCACCTCTATTCAAATTGAATCTTACAGCTTTTACTCCATGTCGATCCAAATCTAATATTTCTTCATCGGTTACAGTTACAGGTAATTGTGTGACTCCAACGAAACCTGGCCCCAACCTCTTTAAAGCCGACGTCAGGTATGTTTGGTCAAAGCCTTGAAACGATCCTGATACTACGGCGCCGCCTTGGATCGAATAGCCTCTCAGGCGCTCGTAATAATTCTCGATAGTAAATTCATCCGGGATGTACCCATTATTCGCCTGAAGAGGAAATTCTTTTTCTATGATATGAAAATGACAGTCAAACACTTTTACTCCGCTTCTATACTGAATTAGGCTTTGGTACCGTAAGGTTACAACTAAAATATAAATGTTGTCCGGGAAATATACACACACTTACTAGCAACGATTCATTCAAGCCGGTGGATCCAACGTAACAAATTCACCTTTCGTTTTTTTATAGATAATCCCAATTCCAATATGAAAAATTAAATCCCTTAAGTTTGATCTAGGCACGGTGGGTAGAAGCAAATATTCCTTAGCTACATTCTTCCCTTGGAGGGTCAATTGATATCGATAATCCATTAATTGCCCTATGCCAAGTCTAATATTATGCCGAGAACACGAAGATTTTGCCTCGATCAGTGTTTCTTCCTCTTCTATCCATCCATCTGTATAAAGAGCTCCGACTTCTCCAGAAGATGTTATTTTCAATCGTTTGAAGTCACCTTTATTATTCTCATTGATATAGCTTCGGTATTCTTCAACCAGCTCGGATTCTTTTCTGATTGATTTGGACTGAACTGAATAATCTAATGAAGATTCTTTTGTATAAAAATTCTCAGGTTCCAATATTTCAATAGATGACCTTTCTTTTGGTTCCAGGTCTGAAATCGGTAAATTGGAATCCTCGAGTCTTACTGGTTTTAATCTAAAAATTATAGCTACTCTTTCATCCCCATTTTTGTCGAGAGAATCGGATAATTCAAATGGGTCGGCTTCGTCAAGTTCAAACTGATTTTCATAAATTATTTCACCTTTAGAACCCATAAATAGGTGAACCCGGCGACCGTCTGATTGATGGGATCGGAGGGCCCCATTGTTACCTCTAAAATCCATGTCTCCTTCTTGACCTTGTCCAAAATACATATAACAATCATCTTTCCACCCATCCCGATAACCAAACTCGCTCCCTATTTTTGGGTCACTGAATAGAAATATGTAACCACTTCTAGTGGGGCAAATTCCTCCTTGGTTACTACCGCCGTATTTCTCATGTAAATGTTTTCTATATAGCTTGTCACCTGGGTTATAAGAGAACTTCATTGGGGCGCCTCTGCGTATAGCCCAAAATCCTTTACCTTTTCCACGTGGTGCATAAAAGATATCGCTATACTTGTTCTCGTAGATATCACACTCGCTAGAATGTTGATATATAGTGCGCCGTATTGAAGGGTAGGGGGTACGCTCAATTTGATTAACCTCGCTATATATCTGGCGCAAGGTTCCCTTACCTCCGAGCTCCTCCATTGCCATTATTATTGTGTCTATCAATCCCATATTGGCAATCACCCCAATACCTAATTAACTCGCTATTCCCACTCTATGGTACCTGGTGGTTTGCTAGTGATGTCAAAAACTACTCTGTTTACATCNGGAACTTCGTTTGCGATGCGGCTGGATATTGTTGCTAAAACATCGTAAGGCAAACGAGCCCAGTCAGCCGTCATAGCATCATCACTTTTCACGGCTCTGATAGCAATTACATGACCGTATGTCCTGAAATCACCGGTGACTCCTACTGATCTTGATCCAGTAAGCACTGCGAAAGTTTGCCACATCTCGTTGTACAACCCATTCGATTTTATCTCGTCCATTACAATCCAATCAGCTGCCCTCAAAATTTCTAGCTTTTCTGAGGTCACCTCACCCATGATCCGTATTGCTAACCCAGGGCCAGGAAAAGGCTGCCTGAAAACCATTTCCTCTGGCAATCCCAATTCCAAGCCAACCTGTCTTACTTCATCTTTAAATAAATATCTTAATGGTTCTACAAGTTCCAATTTCATGTGATCTGGAAGCCCACCAACGTTGTGATGAGTTTTAATTGTTGCCGAAACAGAGTTATCACTTGTTTTGCTCTCTATTACGTCAGGATAAAGAGTTCCTTGAGTCAAGAAATCGACGGTGCCCAATTTAGAAGCTTCTTCATCAAAAACATTGATGAATTCTTCGCCGATAATTTTTCTTTTCCTCTCTGGATCTACTACACCAGCTAGGCCAGCTACAAACCTTTCAGTAGATTCACTAAAGATAAAATTAATATCCATATATTTTTGAAAGGTCTCCCTTACTCGATCTGTTTCTCCTCTCCTCATGAGACCATTGTTAACAAAAATACAGGTGAGTTGGTCGCCTACAGCCTTATGAACCAGAGTGGCAGCAACAGCCGAATCTACTCCTCCTGAAAGAGCACATATCACTTTTCCTTCCCCAACTTGTTCCTTGATTCTCTTTATCGAATCTGACACGAAATTGCCTGGAGTCCAAGTTTGACCCATATTGCAGATTTCAGTAAGAAAATTCTCAATGATATCTGCCCCTAATGGAGTATGAACCACTTCTGGGTGAAACTGTATCCCCAGCACACCTTTGTCATTTCCTATAACAGCTATAGGTGAATTATCGGTATGTGCCATAGATACGAACCCAGGCGGTAATTCAGTGACTTGATCAGCATGGCTCATCCACACAGGCAAAGATTGAGGTAGGTTCGTGAATAAAGATTTGTTTGGAGTATTCTGATGCAAAACAGCATGGCCATACTCTTTTTTGGTCGAAGGGGCCACTTTGCCACCCAATTGATGGACCAAAACCTGCATGCCATAGCAAATGCCCAAAACCGGTAATCCTGATTCAAAAACCCATAGGGGAGCTAAAGGCGAATTCTCATCATAAACACTGGCAGGACCTCCTGACAGTATGATGCCTTTGGGATTTAAGGATTGAACGTCGCTCCACTCAGTCTTATGAGAAATAATTTCACAATAAACTTTACTTTCTCTAACTCTTCTAGCAATCAAACGGCTNTATTGAGATCCAAAATCTATTATTAAAATGGCTTCTCGCTGGGGTGACATGTCACTTTCAGAGGCTGGACCGTTTCCAGCTTTTTCTTGCGCTATTTCTAGATACGCTGAAACTTCCAGATCGTCGCTCGAGGCTATACGATGAGTATTATCGGATCCACGCTCTTCGTTCATAATTGTATCCTAAAGGCCTATGTTATACTCGCCCAAACTCAGCTCACAGGTGTCCAGTCATAACCACAGTTTTACCCGCAAATAAAGAGTCTTTGGAGCATGCTGCTAATATACTATTGGAAGGCGGCGTTGTCTGCATCCCCACCGACACGGTATACGGGATTGCTGCAATAGCAACATATGCAGAATCTGTTCGAAAAGTTTTTGAAGTAAAACAAAGATCGCCTACAGAGGCACTTCCAATTTTTATAGACCAAATTGGATCTNTGGATGAATTATCAGAATTTGTACCAGCTAATGCAAAAGTTTTGGCCTCCAATTACTGGCCAGGCCCACTAACTATGGTTTTAGATAAATCAGATNTTTTGCCAGATATCGCCACCGGAGGCCTCACTACTGCAGGGTTCCGCATTCCTAATCATGGAATCCCAATAAGTTTATGCAAAGCAACTGGAAAACCGCTTACTGGCACCAGCGCAAACATTAGCGGTAAAAATGCCGCCACAACTGCTGAAGAAGCTTTAAACCAATTTAAGAATTCTTCTTTAGACCTCATTATCGACGATGGACCATCACCTTCCTCACAACCCTCCACAATAATCCATTTTGAAGGCAATGAGGTTAGACTGATAAGAGAAGGACTCATACCTATGGCGCAAATAGAAAAATTATTAGATAAAAAAAGAGGTTAACCTCCTATGGAAACGAGGGATCAAATACAGGTTGAAATTGATGGCCTGATGAAAGATTATCTTGATTCCAAATCTTTGCCGTTGTATGACATGCTTTCTTACCATCTGGGAATACACGGACTAGACCCTAGTCTTAGCATTCCCAAAAGACACCTCGGTATCTTGCTACAAACCACTGTAAAAGCCTTAGGGGGAAATCCGTCACTAACGTTGCCTGCAGCGATGTCAATTGAAATGCTCAACGCCTTTTGCGAAATTCACGACGACGTACAGTCTGGAAACCCTATGCGAAATGGCCAGGATTCTCTATGGTGGGTATGGGGACCTGCTCAAGCAATTAATGCCGGAGATGGCATGCATTCGATAGCAAGGTTATCCATTTTAAACATTGATAGAAATCATTTTTCAGACCACACAACTCATGGAGCTGTCTCCTTTTTGGATCAAGGAGCCCTAGTGACGTTTGAAGGCCGATATAGAGATCTAGAAATGCAAGAAAGAATAGACACCACAGTGGAGTCATATCTTGAAATGGCCGGTCAAAAAACTGGCTCTTTATACGGNTCTACCCTCTCAATAGCAGCGAAATTATCCAACCTTNATGAGAAAGTTTGTGAAAATATATTTCGGTCTGGTCATTTCATTGGTCAGGCAAANCAAATAAAATTNGACATCACACAGATTTGGGGATCTGAATCAGCNCAGAAGATAGATTTTCTGAACAAAAAGAAATTATTTCCTGTAGTTGCTGTACTTGAAAAGGCGACCCCTTCTCAAAAGAGAAAANTGGGTGATGTTTATTTCAAACGAGTTCTTGAAGATTCTGATTTGGATTCAGTCCTTGAAGTACTTGATGATTTAGAAGGAAGAAAATTAGCNATGGANCANTATATCAANNCAAAAGATACCGCTTTTTCTATCTTGCGGGAAAATNTACCAGATGACNGTTCAGAGGAATTGATCNATACTCTNGAAACAATNCTCGAGGAATAAAAAATGGGTTCCAAGCTAAGCATTANGGATGTGGATATTTCNGGCCTTAAAGTTTTAGTAAGGGTCGACTACAACGTCCCATTACAAGAAGGAACAGACATAATTTCTGATGACACACGNATCAGGGCTTCCATTCCAACCTTGAAACNCTTATTGGACAAAAATTGTTCAATAATNCTTTGCTCTCANCTAGGAAGACCGAAAGGGGAAAAAATACCGCNATTATCGTTAAAGCCNGTAGCAAAGAGATTAGAGCAAATATTGNATCATGAGATACAGTTTTCNGAGGATTGTNTCTCTCAAGAAACTACTANAATGGTTTCAAATNTNAATAAAGGTGAAATACTACTCCTAGAAAACCTCAGGTTTCATAAGGAAGAAGAGGACAATNATAAGGTNTTTGCAAGTCAGTTAGCCCAATTAGCAGAAGTTTTCGTCAATGATGCTTTCGGAGCTGCTCACAGAGCACATGCCTCAACCTCAGGCATAACAGAATTTTTACCCTCATACGCAGGGTTGCTCCTAGAAAAAGAAATTAATTACCTGGAAAGTNCCCTAGAAAACCCTAANTTACCTTTTACAGCCGTTTTGGGAGGAGCCAAGGTTTCCGACAAAGTGAAAGTTGTAGATAGNTTAACNAGATTAGCAAATAATATTTGCATAGGGGGAGGAATGGCAGCTACTTTTCTAGCGGCAGAGAATAGAAATATAGGAAATTCTTCTGTAGAAACAAATTTTATTGGTAACGCCCAAATACTTTTGGAACAAAGTACCTCCGCAGGTGCGAATCTGGTTCTACCTACCGACGTGGTAGTCGTAAAAACTTTTGAAAGAGCCTCTGAATTCTCAACTAAGTCAGTAGATAATCTGGCAGATGACGACATTATTGTGGATATTGGGCCAAATACATCTAGTCGGTACGCATCGATCATCGGTGATAGTCAAACGGTTTTATGGAACGGTCCCATGGGAGTCTATGAATGGGAAAATTCTAGCGACGGCACTCGTATAATAGCAAAAGCATTGGCAAACGGAGATATGTTGTCGATAATTGGAGGAGGTTCAACTGTGGATGCCGTCAATTTCTTTGGTTTTGAGGCCAAAATGACACATGTCTCTACAGGCGGAGGCGCTTCTCTTGAAATGTTGGAAGGTAGAGAGCTCCCCGGAGTTGCTTCCCTATACGAGAGGACAGAGGTCTAAGAAATTATGATTGATTTCCAGTATTTATCTAGTATCCGAAAGAAAACTAACTCTAAGATCGTGATGATAGTGGTTGACGGCTTAGGTGGAATGACAGATCCCTCAACAGGTAAGTCTGAATTAGAAACCGCCGAACTCCCCAATTTAGACAAACTTGCCTCTATAAGTTCCTGCGGCGTCAGCACTCCTGTACTTCCCGGAATAACGCCTGGGAGTGGTCCCGGCCACATGGCTTTATTTGGATATAACCCCATTAAGTACCTATTGGGTAGGGGGGTTTTAGAAGGCCTAGGTATAGGTGCCCCAATCAAAAAGGGTGATGTTGCAGCAAGAGGGAACTTCTGCCTTTTAGGGGAGGACGGAAAGATTATAGACAGACGTGCAGGCCGAATAACAACTGAAGAATGTGTTGAATTGGTTGAATTGCTTAAGCAAATCGAGATTCCAGGTTTTGGAATCGAAATACATCCAGTAATGGATTATAGATTTGTATTAGTTTTCAAAGGTGAAACATCATCTCCGGACGTATCAGAAACGGATCCTCAAACTACAGGGGTGACGCCTTTGATTTCTAACCCGACTTCTGAACGCGGCACAGGAACCGCACTGGCGGTCAACCTTTTCACTCAAAGAAGCGCTGAAATTCTTCGGGAACATAATGGAAGCGCTAATGGTATTTTGCTTCGAGGTTTTTCTAACATTCCCGAATTGCCGGATTTTGGTGCCTCATATGCTCTAAGCCCGGCAGCCATCGCTGCCTACCCTATGTACAGAGGCGTTGCCGGCATCCTAGGCATGGATGTCTTAAAATCGAAACAAACTTTTGATGATGAGATAAAAACATTGAAGGCTAATTTCTCTAAAAACTACGACTATTTCTTCCTTCACTACAAACCTGCCGATAGTGCAGGGGAGGACGGAAACTTCGCTCAAAAAGTTGCCATGCTTGAAGAGTTCGACTCACAACTAGAAACAATCCTGCAACTAGAGCCGGATGTTCTCGTTGTCTGTGGCGACCATTCAACCCCATCATACATCGCTTCCCATAGCTGGCATCCCGTTCCCTTCTTAATATGTTCAAATTTATCCCAAGGAAGGGTTGGAGCCCGGTTTACGGAAAATAGCTGCCAAGAAGGTTCCATCGGAAGTATTAGGGCAGAAGAACTTATGCTGTTAGTTTTATCTCACGCCGATAAACTGAACAAGTTCGGCCCCTGATTCACTCCATTTTACCCGCGTAAATTCTCTTTAATATGACTTATTACCCTCCTAAATATCCTTTACTAAACACTAAATCACCTGTAAATGTCGAAAATACTGGTTTTCAAAGATTTTTTTGATATCATCCTTTATTTTCATATAAGACCCCGTCCTAAACTTTGATTTAGCCCGCGAAATAGCTGAATAATACCCTTAAAATGATGTTTTACACGCATTATTCCTTCTGTCATTGCTATCCACTGGCTTTCATAGCACTTCTTCCCCAGGAATTTCCTCCTAATTGTATAGACCAAACCCTGAACAAAAATAACCAAGTTTAGGAGTGTATTTACCCAAACTAAACGCGAATTCATGCACATATGGGCGATTATACCCTCATGCCAGTGATGCAGCACCCAAGACTGTATTTCGAAGCTTTAACCCCACATGTCGATAGGAAAACAATGTCTTTTATTCTATTATTTAGTAGGATATCAACTTACCGCTTAGCTACCTTGAAATGACAAGGGGAAATATTAATATATATGTATATACTAGGGAACTGGAAAGACAAATTAGACGCTAACTCCAGTGCCGAGTTAGCTAGTTGTATAGCCACTAAGGCGTCAAAAAAATATTNAAATATNGAAATAGTATTATTTCCTGATGATGTATCTCTTGCGAAAGTGTCCTCAATTTTTGAATCTTCCNCCATAATCAAAATTGGTGCTCAGGATGGTCCATTAGAAGAAACGGGANCTCTTACTGGCTCTATTGCGGTATCCAATATAAGTCGATTTTGTGACTATGTGATACTNGGTCATTCCGAAAGACGGTCCAAATTGTATGAAACGGATGAAATAGTGGCAAAAAAAGCNNNGGTAGCCTCATCTCTGGGTTTAACTCCAGTAATCTGTGTATCCAAAGGAAATGCCTCAAACACTGACCCTTATCAAGGGATAAAGAACCAGATAGTGGCCATTCCTAGACGAATTCTTAACCAAGGTGAATTGTTGATCGCATATGAGCCAATTGACGCGATTGGGAGTGGATTGCCAGCCAACCCTAAAAGTGTAGAGGAAACAACTCAATTCATACATGAAATGATCTCTAGCCTTGTACCTAGTATAAGTATTCCTGTTCTGTATGGTGGAAGTGTGGATGCTGAAAACGTGACTTCGTATCTACCCCTAAAAGGAGTAGATGGAGTACTAGTTGGTGGTGCAAGCCTTGTAGCAGATAGTTTCCTCTCAATTGTGGAAAAAGCATCATATATTGAACAGGCCCGATGATTGTAATACTTGGCGCGACAGGTACTGGCAAGAGTCTTGTAGCTATGGATGTAGCTCGAGCCATAGACGGTGAAATTATCAACGCCGACAGCCGTCAAATCTACAAAGGAATGACTATAGGCACTGCCAAACCATCAATGGAGGATATGCAATCTGTTCCTCATCATTTATTTGACTGTAAGGATCCCGATGAAAAATTTAGCGTTTTCGAGTTCAGGGAGCTAGTATTACATACTGAATCGGAAATCTACTCCAGAAACAAAATCCCCATACTAGTTGGTGGTACTGGGCAATACTTAAGTGCACTGCTAGAAAATTGGAGTCTAGATGGTGGGCCCCCAAACCAAAAAATCCGAAACGATTTAACCAAAAGATTAGCAAATGCTGGGATTTCAGACCTGGTCACCGAATTAACCAATAATTACCCTCGAACGGCAAGCACGATTGATATACATAACCCGCGTAGAGTCATACGTGCATTAGAGAAAATATATGTAAATGGCAACAAAGAAGACTTTCCACCAAATGAATCCATCCAACCGCCATTACAAATGTTTGTCTTCGGCATTCAAATGCCTAGAAACCACCTGTATTCAAGAGTTGACCTTAGAACTGACAACATGGTCAGGAATGGGTGGATCCTGGAAACTCAAAAGTTGTTGGACTCTGGCTACGATGCAAACCTTCCGGCTATGAGCGGAATAGGTTACAAAGAAATATCCGAGTATCTCAAAGGAAATTCAACATGGGCATCTTGTATAACAAGAATTAGATCAAGAACACACAGACTCATCAGAACGCAGAATAACTGGTTTAAAAGAATTGATCATCCCACAGTTTGGTTCGATTCACACGAAATGGATAACTTTGAAATATCCACACAGATAACCAACTTGATGAATTAGGCAGTGTCATCCTGCCTGTAAAATTGAATCGATGTTAGAATTCTCAACACTAAATTAAACATTCAATCAAATAGAAAAAAGATATGAAGTTCACCAAAATGCACGGTGCCGGAAACGACTACGTTTATGTCAACGGATTTGAATATGACCTTGATTGGGAACATATATCCCAAAACATCAGCGACAGGCACAAAGGAATAGGTTCAGATGGTCTTATTGTAGCGTGTCCCCCGACTAATGACTCAGACCTAAAGATGCGGATGTTCAACGCCGACGGTTCTGAAGGGGAGATGTGTGGTAATGGAATAAGATGCCTTGTTGCTTTTGCAAGAGATGAAGGTCTTGTAGAGAAAAGGGCTCAGGTGGTCAAAGTTGAAACCCTTGCAGGTAACTTGGACGTTTTCCCTATTGTTAAGAATAACCAGATGGTTGGGGCGAAGGTCAGTATGGGATCTCCTATTTTAATTCCTAAAGATATACCCGTTAAAATTGGAGATGATGAGTCAATTTTGGACTATTCACTGACTGTGGATCACCACAAATTTTCCTTTAGCTTTGTCTCAATGGGAAACCCTCATGCCGTTGCCTTTATTGAAGATGAAGTAGATGACTTTCCTTTAGAGTTAATTGGGCCAAGAATTGAGAATCATACAATTTTCCCAAACAAAGTTAACTTTGAAATAGTAAATGTTTTGAGTCCTTCCAAGCTTAAAATGCGAGTGTGGGAAAGAGGGTCTGGCATTACCATGGCCTGTGGAACCGGAGCCTGCGCAGTAGCAGTAGCAGCACATCTAAAGGGCATCACCTCAAATGCTGTCGACTTAATCCTACCTGGTGGGGATTTAAAGGTTCGATGGGATGGGGTAGGGGAAGTAGAATTAGAAGGTCCAGTGAAAACAGTATATACGGGCCTCTTAGACTAAAAGCAAATTTTGATTAGGTATAAATAGGAGTTAAATGGATATGAAATTCGCAAAGCGATTAGACACGGTGCCACCCTACCTTTTCGTGGAAATCAGTAGGAAAATCGCAGCCAAAAAAGCAGAGGGAATAAACGTCATTTCATTTGGAATTGGTGACCCCGACCTCGAAACTCCTAGCAACGTCATAGAAGAACTTAGTAGAACTGCTTTAGATTCTCCAAATCACCGATATCCTGAGACCGACGGACTTCCAGAATTTCGCAAAGCAGTAGCAGACTGGTATCAACAACGTTTCTCAATCTCAGTAGATTCTGATAAGGAAGTCCTTCCACTAATTGGAGCTAAAGAAGGTATAGGTCATGCCGCCCTGTGCTTTATAGACCCAGGAGACATTGCCTTGGTCCCTGACCCTGGGTACCCGGTCTATTCGGTAGGCACATGGTTTGCTGGCGGTGAGTGTCATTGGATGCCACTTAAAGAAGAAAATGGATGGCTACCTGATCTTGAGGATATTCCACAGGAAGTGGCCAAGAAATCTAAAGTAATGTGGCTAAATTATCCTAATAATCCCACTGGAGCTATTGTGGACAAGGGATATCTGGCCGATGTGGTAAGTTTTGGGAGACAATACGAAATAGCAATAATGCATGACGCATGTTATACCGAAGTTGCATACGATGGCTATCGACCTATAAGTTTTCTTGAGATCCCTGGCGCTATGGATGTAGGTCTCGAATTTCATTCCTTATCCAAAAGCTACAATATGACTGGATGGCGAGTAGGAATGGCTGTAGGGAACCCCGATATGATCGATGCCCTTATGGTTGTGAAATCTAATCTAGACTCAGGTATACCAAATGCCGTCCAATATATGGGTATAGAGGCACTAAAAGCCACAAACGAAGAGATAGACTCTCGAAATGCCATATATCAAGATAGACGAGATAGGGTAGTCAATTCTTTAAACAAAATAGGACTCAATGTTGATCCTCCAAAAGCCAGCCTCTACGTTTGGGCTAAAATTCCTTCAGGGTATACCTCTGCAGAATTTGCCGAATTACTTTTGGAGGAAAGAAACGTGGTGGTAACGGCTGGAAATGGCTACGGCCCAAGCGGAGAAGGATACGTCCGACTTTCTCTTACAATTTCAGAAATGGACCTTCAGGAAGGGTTAAAAAGATTAGAAGGGTGGAAAATACCGCAAAAATAACGGAGTAGCACTCATATCTACTAAACTACATACTGTGGCTGCTAAACCTGAACGAGTATTGCTCGTTGGTGTGCACATTAAGGGCTCTCGAAGTAGGTGGCGGCCGAAAGATTCAATAGCTGAATTACGAGAATTGGCTTCAGGTGCGGGTGCCAAAGTAGTAGATATAGTTAATCAGCAACTAACCAAGCCAACACAAACCTATGTTGGCAAAGGAAAACTGGGAACACTCCTGGAAACGGTCCAACAAAAAAAAATAGATACCGTCATATGTGATGACGAATTAAAACCCACCCAGCAACTCAACCTTGAAAGTGCCTTACCCGGGACAAAAGTAATAGATCGGACCGCCTTGATTTTAGACATCTTTGCTTCGAGAGCTCAGACCCATGAAGGTCGATTACAAGTCGACCTAGCACAACACGAATACTTATTGCCACGATTAGCCGGACAATGGACTCATTTAGAAAGGCTAGGGGGTGGAATTGGAACTAGAGGACCCGGCGAATCCCAAATAGAAACAGACCGCCGCCTCGCTAGGAATCGTATTAACAAATTAAAAAAGGATATTGAAAAAGTCAGACAGCATCGAAAGAGATATAGACAACGGAGAAAACGATCAGATTTACCAATCATTTCTTTGGTTGGATACACCAACGCCGGCAAAAGCACATTGCTTAATACGCTTTCCTCCGCGAAAGTCACCGCCGAAAACAAACTTTTTTCGACATTAGACCCAATCACAAGGAAAATACAATTAAGAGACGGAAAAGACGTCCTACTGACGGACACTGTTGGCTTTATTCAAAAACTGCCCACAAGCCTCATTGCCGCTTTCCGGGCGACATTAGAGGAAGCAGAGGAAGCAGACCTTCTGGTTCATGTTACCGATATTTCTCATCCAAACCGATCTGAGCATTGCCATGCCGTCAATGAAGTCCTTACAAGCCTTGGCTTGAAACATAAACGCAAAATAGGCGCCCTCAACAAAATAGATCTTTTGCCTGAGCATTACTCACCCCACGAAGACGAATCTTTAATAAAAGTTATGGACCAATTTGATCAAACTGTTTTTTGTTCCGCTTCAACAGGGTTTGGGATAGGGGAACTGATTAATCTAATTGACATGAATTTAGCTAGATAGAGTGTTTCTTGCCATATATTTCTTATTGCGCACTATAAATGTTATGTAAAGTTAGGGAAGTAAGACCTTCATAGAAAGAAGGCCCTTTGAAGTTAAGTGAGTTAGTAGTCCCATTATTAAATTGCTAATATCCCTGTATGTAATTAGTTGAACCTGCCTCAAAGCTGACACTGGCAGGTACTTTTGGAATTCAATTGATTCAGATATAAGTATTACATTTCCTGGAGTTATACCATTCGCTACTCCCACTGCGAATATTTCAGTATATTGAGAGTCTTCATGCGTTTCTAAAGAATTTAGCAACAAAATACTTGCAACTGCCTTGTCCGGTTCCTCCACATCATCGTAAGGTCCCATACTTTTCGTAGGTATACCCAGAGTGTTAAGCTGCTCAATAACTGAGGCTGTAACCTCTTTCGCTGCTGTTGTAGTATCTATAAAAAGCAAATAACCTGACTTCGCTAGCTCAGAGTATTGCTGCCTTTTAATCGAATGGATCGAGACGGGTTCGTCTTTCCCCAAAACAAACTCTGGTTCCGGTAGTTCATTATTTGCTTCCACACCAAACCCAACTTCCTCATTTTCGACAGATCCTATGTAAGCCATATTTTTTGTGTATATTTCAATGAATTCCTCTGTTTGTTCTATATCAATGCCTAAATCCCTTACCAGAAGATTTGTGAGAAATTCGGATTTTGGCAATTCTCCAGTCGGAACCAATTGGTTCAATTGTTCGAATTTTTCTGGGGCATGGGCAGCCCGACTTAACGTTTTTGCTAATTCTTGTTCTGATTTTGGCATTGAAATTGAAATGCCCAGGTCCGTTAAAGAAATAGTGTCATCTCTATATCTGCCTTTAGTAAAGCCATACTGTTCTGAGGCCGCTAAAAGCGTAGTAAAACTACTACTGCGGTGACTTATACCTAAATGTGAGGCTAAAAGGCCTCGATCCAGAGGAAGGGCAGCATTATCACGATATATCGCTTTAGCGATTTCCAAAGCATCCTCCAACGTATGTGCAGGATAACTCCTAACTCTCCTCGTCCTACGATAACCGTCTTTATTCATGCTATTTCAAACTTATCGAGCCTTTTTGAAATCATTTTGAAATAAATATACCCTTCCTAAAATAATTGTCAATGAGGGGGTGCACCCTGGCTGGATGCTCTATTTCAATTTTGCACGAATTGATAAAATGTAATAAATACAAAATTCCGCGCAGTGACTATTTAGGAACACATTAAATAATATGGCTAGATTAATGACTTTCATATTTGCTTTCCTTTGCTTTACGGTTATTGCCGCATGTTCTTCGGAGCCTGGCGAGGATTCTTCTTCGACTGATACTTCTGAGTACGGTGAAGCTAGTGCCCCCTACCCGATCACATCTCAACATGCTGAAGGTGATCTAGGCTCTTCTCAGGGCACACCTAAAGAATTAGAGTCTATATGGGAAGCCTGGGCCCTTTTGAACCGGGAACATATTGACAGAGCCTCTTTCGACCCTGAAGTTTTTGAAGAATCAGCTATAAAAGGATTAATTGATGCCGTCGAAGACACCCACACATCCTATGTAGACCCATTAGTGCTGGAAATAGAACAATCAGATCTATCAGGGCAATTCGAGGGGATTGGCGCTCATGTGAGAAGACGGGAGGACGGAATGATACAGATCATAAGCCCGATAGAAGGGGGCCCCGCTGAAGCAGCAGGTATCCTAGCCGGTGACATAATATTGGCTGTGGATGGTGAGTCCATAGAAGGCCTAGAACTATTGGAGGCCGTCTCCAAGATTAGGGGGCCTAAGGGTAGTACAGTTTCGCTTACCGTAAAGCACATTGGCCAACTAGAAAGCGTAGTTATAGACGTACTTAGAGACGTAATAGCCCTCCCGAGCGTGCTACTCAGGAGTGATCCCGGAGCAGATATTACCCATATTCGGATTACCGAATTTAAAGGAGACACCCCAACCAGGCTTTTTGAGATTCTCAATACGGAATTGGAGTCAGGTTCTAAGGGGTTAATATTGGACCTAAGAAGTAATCCCGGAGGATACCTCCAACAAGTTTTCGATATAGCTAATATGTTCCTGGACGAGGGAGTTATCCTTTTAGAGGAACGGCAAAACGAGAAGGTAACATGGCAAGCCTCTCCAGGAGGAATTGCTATTGAGCTCCCAATGGTCTTACTTGTCAACAAATACAGCGCCAGCGGAAGTGAAATCCTAATGGGAGCGTTCCAAGACAACGGTAGGGCCCGAGTTATAGGCGAACAGACCTTTGGAAAAGGCACTGTGAATGTTTTCAGAAAATTGAGCAACGGAGGTGGCCTTTATATGTCAGTCGGACGCTGGTACACGCCGAACCAACGGCCTATTGAAGGAGAAGGTTTGGTACCAGACATCTCAATAACCTCAAGAGATTCCCAAGAAGCCGACATTAAACAAGTCGACGCAGCTTACGAAGAACTCAAAAAAATATTACAGAAATAGAGACGAAACTAAGGCATGGCACAAACATTAATAGCCTCAAACCGCCGAGCTCATTATGACTATGAAATCATAGAAACGGTGGAAGCTGGGTTGGTCCTTCAATCTTCTGAAATAAAGTCTATTAGAGATAACCGTGTAAATCTCGCAGGCTCCTACGGGTTCCCATCGAATGGTGAAATGTGGCTCCACAATGCTCATATAGCCCAATACCCGTATTCCCGAGGAGAAAACCACCATCCTTTAAGAAGCCGAAAGCTCCTCCTGCGGAAACAGGAATTACGAAAATACGCTTCGGCAGCACTACAAAAAGGTTACTCTATCGTCCCCTTAAAACTATACATCTCAGGCCATTACGCAAAGATCACAATTGGGATCGGGAGAGGGAAGCGCCGGTATGACAAAAGGAAAACAGTAATGGAAAAAGAAAGGAACCGGGAAGCCAAAGAAGCCATTAAACGAAATTTCCAATAAAAAAAGGGTCCTGCCGAAAAACAAAACCCTTTCCTAGTTGGATTCAATTACTACTAGCGATCGCCCCTATTCACCTGCAGTGTATCTCCGGGAGCCAAGGCTACCCGCCGCACATCTATTCTGAATTTCAGTAGCCAATAGGCCAAGGTAGCTTTGCTCACCCCTAGATAGTCAGCGGTCGCAGTAAGCCCTTGTTCGGTGACCATCTCTGGTAGCATTTCCTCGAGCGGCTGACGGAACTTTTCTTCAACAGCCATCATCTTTTTTGTTTTTCTTGTTGCCATCAATTCCTCCGTTAATCTAGAAGACTACTAGATATTATGTACCAAAAAGACCAATGTCAACGAAGTTTTCAATCATTTCTAGGGCTTTTCTAATCATTTCAGAACCCCAAAGCCACTGCTGCTGCTTGCTTAATACTGTTAATCACATGTCAGACCGTGAGTTATCCATGTCTATACGATTATGTCTTCCCTATTAAAATTTGACGTTTCGATTTCAAACTTGGAGAATATTTGTGTGACCCTGTAGCTCAGTGGATAGAGCGACTGCCTTCTAAGCAGTAAGTCGTGGGTTCGAATCCCTCCAGGGTCGCCACCTTTTCATTTGGTAAGGGTAGTTGGCAAATCACTCCCCTGCCCTACACATGAAGCAAACACATGGACACCACATGACAAACCGACTATCAAAAGAATCTAGCCCTTATTTATTGCAGCACAAAAACAATCCAGTTGATTGGTTTGCCTGGGGCGAGGAAGCTTTCCAGGCGGCTAAATCCCGTGATGTGCCTATTCTTTTAAGTATTGGATATTCCTCTTGCCACTGGTGCCACGTTATGGAACAGGAATCTTTTGAAAGCGAACAGATCGCCAACGTTATGAATGATAACTTCGTGAGCGTCAAGGTTGATCGTGAGGAAAGGCCAGATATAGATTCGATATATATGTCTGCTGTTCAGTCGATGACTGGTCAAGGGGGGTGGCCGTTAACCGTTTTCTTAACTAGTGACGGATTACCCTTTTTTGGAGGAACCTATTACCCTCCCGAGCCCCGTGGCGGCATGCCGGGGTTTTCTCAACTATTGTTGGCTATAGCTGACGCCTACAAAAACAGGAGAGATGAAATAAAAGACTCTGCCTCCTATCTCCGCGACCATATAAATCAATCTGCTGACAATTCTTCTGCTGACAATAATTTAGAAGACCAATTATTAGAAAAAGCTTACCAGCAACTCCTATCTCAACAAGATGAGGAATCGGGGGGTTTTGGCCATTCAATTAAATTTCCCCAATCGATGGCGCTAGAATTCTTACTAAGGTACCACCAAAAACACCCTGACTCTCAAGCTTTGGAAATCGTCGAACTTTCACTTCAAAAAATGGCATCAGGCGGTATATATGATCAGTTGGGAGGAGGCTTTCATCGGTATTCAACTGACAAAAATTGGCTAGTCCCGCACTTCGAAAAAATGCTCTACGACAACGCTTTACTCTCGCGTTTGTACCTACATGCTTATTCAATTACTGGTAAAACATTCTATTTAGATGTGGCTGAAGATATATTCCAGTACATAGACAATGAAATGACAGGTAATGATGGACTGTTTTACTCTGCACAAGATGCCGATAGTGACGGAGAAGAAGGCATCTATTATGTATGGAGCTATGAAGAATTGAATCAGGTACTTGATGAACAGGAATTTAAGCAGCTCCAATCGGCTTTTAACCTGTCAACAAGAGGTGTTTTCGAAGGTAAGAACATCCTTCATTACACTACAGACGGCACTCGCTTTGGTTTTCTTGGCTCAGCTAAATTAAATTTACAACCTATAAGGGTAAAATTGCTCGAGCAAAGAGAATTCAGAAACAAACCATTCCGAGACGAAAAGAACTTACTTTCCTGGAATGCCCTAATGTCTCTATCTTTTATTGATGGCTACTTCATTACCAAAGACGCAAAATGGCTAGATAAAGCATTACTAAACACAAATTCCCTTTTACAAATTCTAAATACAGATTATGGTGTCTTTCACTCGTATAAGTCGGGTAAAGTAGGTAGTTACGGGTATTTAGAAGACTACGCCGCCCTTCTTTTACTTATGCTTTCTTTACATGAGGCAACACTGGACCTTGACTGGCTATCCAGGGCAGTAGTGCTTGCAGAATCTTTGGTCGAATTATTCTGGGATAGTCACGAATCACGCCTATATGACACCCCCCACAATGGTGAAACCCTAATCATTAGGCCCGGGGAAACTTACGATAATGCCACTCCTTCAGGTGCATCGATGGCTGCAGAGGGCTTATACAAGCTTTCGATAATAATTGATAATTCTCAATATCGGAATATTGTGATATCTTTATTAGGTTCTATATCTAACATCGCTTCAGAACACCCCATCTCATTCAGTAACTGGTTATGTGCTTTAGATTCTTTTCTTTATCCAACACTGGAAATCGCCGTGGTTTCTGAAGGCCGCGAAAATGCTATGAAAATGCGCGATTGTTTATTCGAGTCCTATATACCGAATCATATTTTCTGTGGAAACGCCTATTTCAGCCGCTCAGAGAAAATTAGGAATAAATGGGATACATATCCCCTACTCGCGGAAAGAGAACCGGAATCTAACAAAGCTACAGCATTCCTTTGTGAAAATTATGCTTGCGAACTTCCTGTGAGTTCTCCGGAGGAATTTCTAGATTTAATTCGTGAAAAAATTAATCAAGTAAAAAAATAAAATTATTTTTTTACACGTAGTGAGTTATCTAATTCTAAAGATGCCCATTGTTCTACGAATGTTTTCTTTGCCAAGGTCGGCGACTCTCGCGTCTTCTTCCAGGAAGCTGNGAATGGTTTTCTAATAATAGGAACTATATTTGCCATTANATTAGCTGATTTTGTAAGTGTATTGGTCAATTTACTATTTGCGAGAATAAACACCGCAATTTTTGACAGTAACTTATCCCACGGATTCGAAGCACGTTGATCAGGGTAGTCCTTACCTTCAACTAACTGATTCCGCAGGTACAAAAGCATCCTTGGGATGTCTATTTTTACCGGACATGCTTCTTTGCATGCCCCACATAGACTAGAAGCAAATGGTAGATTCTTCCCATCTGACAAGCCAGTTAGCATCGGTGAAACAATAGATCCGATAGGTCCAGGATATACCCAACCGTATGAGTGTCCCCCAACTTTTCTATAAACTGGGCACGCATTTAAACATGCACCACANCTAAGNCAGTATAAAGCTTCCCTTAATTGAGGGTTAGCCAACATTTTGCTTCTTCCATTGTCCACAATCACCAAATGAAATTCTTCCGGTCCATCCACATCTTTGCTTTTTCGCGGTCCTGATATCATCGTTACATAACTTGAAATCCATTGGCCTGTGGCAGACCTGATTAGCAGGCGTAGAAACGTCCCCAAATCCTCCATGGATGGGATGATTTTTTCCATCCCAACGATCGCCACATGTATACGGGGCATAGAAGTACACATGCGGCCGTTACCTTCATTGGAAACTAACGCGAGAGTACCGGTTTCGGCTACTAGAAAATTACCCCCAGTAATACCCATATCAGCTTGAATAAATTTATCGCGTAACTGATCTCTAGCCTCTGAGGTTAGGGTTTCAATATTTTCTGTCTCATTCGTGCCTATTTTCTCTGAGAACAACTTAGACACTTCAGACCTTGATTTATGNATAGCTGGGGCAATTATATGGTAAGGAGTCTCCTCTGCCAGCTGCACAATATATTCTCCTAAATCCGTCTCATACGGATCTATACCATTCCTTGTAAGNTCTTCATTAAGAGACATTTCTTCTGAAAGCATCGATTTACTTTTAACAACAGTTTTAACGTCTCTTTTTTTTGCCAAATTNACAACGTATTGAGTTGCATCTTCTGCCGTTTCCGCAAAATGTACTGTACCTCCAGAGCTGANAATATTGGATTCCAGCAATTCTAAATATTTATCTAGATTATTTATCACCTCTTCTTTGATTTCCCTACCTTTCGACTGCAATTCTTCCCAGTCAGCAGTGGCAGAAGAAGCTTGTATCCGAGCACTATGAAACCCTTCATAAAGACCAGACAAATTCTTTTGAATTTGGGAGTCCAATAAAGTTTCTTTAGCTTTCTCTTCNAAGTTTTTTGTTAATGGTTTCATTTTTTATGGTCTGTCCCCATAGCCAAATCTATTAATTGTGCTATGTGTAAACTTTTTATGTTGAGGTTTTTCCGTACCATCAACCCACCCATATGCATTAGGCAACTCATATCTNCTGCAGTGACCACATCTGCACCACTTTGTCTCACATTAGCAATTTTTTCCTCCGCCATTGCTGTGGATATTTCTGGATATTTGGTAGAGAATGTTCCCCCGAAGCCACAACAAACCTCTGATTGATCCATATAAATAAAATTAATATTCTCAAGAGATCTGAGTAAAGATATAGGTTCTTCTGAGATTCCCAATTCCCGATTTAGATGGCATGATTCATGATACGTCACATTAATCATTTCAGATAACTCGGATTGAAAGGGAGACAAATCACATATACCTAATCTTTGTGTTATATATTCAGTGAATTCAAATGTGCGNGTNGATATGTCTTCTACNTTGCATAAATCATTTTNGATACCTAGTCTNATATAATGATTTCTTATCATNCTGGTGCATGACCCTGATGGAAGTACAATATCTGTATCACAATCAGAATAATCAGCAACAAATTTCCCCGCTAATTTAGAAGCATCAGACCAATGACCAGAGTTGAAAAATGGTTGACCGCAACAAGTTTGAGCCTCCTCCACCGATACCTCTACCCCTAAACGCCCTAAAACCCTCGCTGCACTAANGGCCACTTCCGGGTAAAAGTTATTAAGAACGCATGTAGCAAACAAAGAAACCTTGTCAGGCACGATCTTATTTATTCCCCTTGATTCATTAGCAGAAACTATGGACCAAGCATCCGTTGGTCCAAAAATATCTTAAATTAGGATTCCCCTTACTGAAAAAGCCAGTATCCAGCCAATCATAAGCAGACTCCCACCGGCAAACAGTTTTCCTTCCTTTCCTTGTTTCGCAGGCCCTGTGATTTTCATAGTGAAGAAAAAAAGCCCTAGAAGAATTGCCAATATCCAAATCGACAAATCGTTTGCCCCCAATCCGGCNCCCAACAATACCCCNNCTCCCCCCCAGATNTAAGGNAATTTGAGTATATTAATGACTTCGTTCATACTCTGAAGAATACACTGGGAATAAGTGGTTTGCAATGTAACAAGTACCTATAGAAATTTTAAAAAATAAAATTGGGAGAGAAATATGATCACTGGATTTAATCACTCTGGATTCGTAGTAAGGAACTTAGAGAAAATGGTTTCCTTCTATNGAGANGATTTAGGATTGGAAATAGAAAGAGAAATTGACAGCAAAGCTCCAGAATCAGGGGACCATACTGGCATTCCTGGAGCACACAGGACTTTAATTTTCGTTGGAAAGGGTGGAGGCCACGCTCTAGAATTAGTCTACTATATTCACCCTGATAGCCCTGAAGGGCATTTAGACCGAAACCAACTTGGAGCTGCACACGTATGTTTCAACGTTGAAAACATACAAGAACTGTATGAGGACCTAACCAACAAAGGGATCGAATTCGTTACCCCACCAATAATGACCGACACTGAAAACGGGGGCAGACGAGGAATATGCTATTGTCAGGACCCTGAAGGGAACTGGCTTGAGTTTATNCAGGGCGAATAACTTTTAGTCTATTTCATAGATTTGAATTCTATGGCGGTTGGATTCCACTACATATAATCGGTTATTAGCATCAATCCGAACAGACACNGGCCCCCAGAAATAAGATTCTGTTTGGGAGGATATATGGTATGGGGTATTTAGATGGCCCGGTATATCAGGATTAAGGTTCGACATTTCTCTTGTCTCCATTTCATCTGGGTTAGATTCAAAAAAATCCTTGGCCCAATCGGAAAGAGTCGCTTCACCTCTCATACTTGATATGGTTTCCCCGNTCGAATCAAACACTTGCAATCGTTCATTTCCCCAATCNGTTACAAATATGTTTCCATTTCTGTCAACAGAAACCCCAGACGGCCTGCTAAGCCTTCCTTCACCTGAACCTTCGATGGTATCCAAATATTGTCCGCTAGAATCAAATTTTTGGACTCTATCATTTCTCCAGTCCGCCACATATATGTTATCTGAGACATCAACCCCAATTCCCCATGGTAAATTAAATTCACCATGGCCAGATCCTCTTGTTCCCCATTGGGACAAGAATTTACCTTCTGAAGTGTATTTTTGAATTCTGTGGTTTCTTTGATCACAAACGTACACTAATCCAGTGGAATCAACTACGATACCAGCAGGCCCATTAAATTCGCCTTCAGAATCACCTTTGACTCCCCATTTGCCGATCACATCACCTTTTGAGGAATATACATTAACTCTACTTGTATGTTCATCTGTTANAAGTAGTCGGCCGTCTGAATCAAATGCCATCGCAACCGGGAGTGTCATTTGCCCATCCCCATCCCCAAATCCATAACCAAATTCATAAAGATATTCTTCATCAAGATTGCACACCCCTACCCTTATAGCACTTCTTCTTGCAGGATCGCATCGGTTTAGAACAAAAATTTCTTCATCTGCACCAAATGCTACATCGTAAGGGTTTGCAAAGCCCCTACCATTAAAACCGTTGTTAACTATTCCAATAGTCTTTAGATATCTAATACTGACCGTATTANTATTTACCATGGCGAGGACCTCTAATTTTTTCTAAGCCAGCTGATATTCGCGGGTCGAGGCAATCATACCGATCAGACGAGCAACATGTTGGGATGCGTTTTCATCAGGNTGACCGTTTTGTATCTGTACAGCACCCTGGGATTCGGCAAACTCAATTAGTCCTTCCCTAGTGTCTGGTTGCACTTGTATAGGTCCCATATAATCCAGGCATGAGTCAACCAANTTTTCAGGATCAGTGAGATCTTTTTGATTTGCAGTCACACGGCGAATGATATCTTTCACTCCATCTTTGGTGGGATCGCTTAACTCCTTTGCCGCGAAATTTATTCGCTCAACCAGGGATCCACTGTCTATCCACTCAACACCCTCGTGCCATCCTTCCACTGTCGGGGGAGCTAATAACCCCTGTCCCATAAACATGGTCTGCGCCCATAAGGAATGTACATCCAACGTTGGTTCCTGATAAGTTCCGGCGAGTCGAACCGTACCAACGACCGATTCTACAGGTCCCTTTACTCTTGAATACATGCATTTGTCTGATTTGAAATAATCCGAGTTAAATAGGCTTCGCAAAACTGCCGACACCTTATAACCTGATTGGAAATAAGCTCCCATCATCTCAGAAATTACCAGTTCTCCGTCAGAGTTAACTTCATCAGATGCGAAATATTGAAATAACCTTGTAGACAGGAACCGTGCTGTGGCTTCCTGAGTGACTATTATGTCTACTATATCTTCACCATTAAAGTTCCCTACCTCCCCNAGAAATTTCTTTTCCCCTCCATCATGATCATCCGCTCGATATTCATAGTGCCATGCTATTCTTCCGTAGGGCCATATGGAATCTTTGCTCGCCCTCACTGACATGTACTCAGCATTCCCCAATGTCCATCCAGTAAATGCTTTTGCGCATTCTTTAATGTCGTCCTCTGAATAGTTCCCTATTCCCATAGAGAAAAGTTCAAGAAGCTCTCGNCCATAATTTTCGTTTATGGCTTCTTTATGGTTTTCATTGTTATCAAGCCAAAGAATCATNGCTGGATCCCTTGAGAGTTCCACTAACAAATCCCTAAAACTTCCAAACCCNTAGNGTCGAAACATATCAATCTGGTTTAGTAAGGCCCTAGCCTGGTTTAGTTTGGCATACCCGGTTGCGAACAAGCCGTGCCAAAACAAAGCTAGTTTTTCTTCCAAAGGGTTGCTNGTGGTAAGCATTCTATAAAGCCAGTACGCCCCAGCTCCATCCAGCTGCCTCAACTCTGACTGATCTACATGATACCGCCTTATGATGTCATCTGGCATATGACCAGATTCACCTGGGTCTAGCAATTTATCGACAGTTGCCTCGTATCCATCCTCCAAATAACCTTCCAGCTCATTNCTAGTTGCACCGAACCCGGCTCTACGCANGAGATGAGCCATCAAAGAAACATCTTTATTCATACAAATAACCTCTACTTAATCAACAATTTGGGATAGACCTTTTATTTTCAGGCGTTGACTAAATCAAATTGTTCAAACTGCCCATTGACGATCGGTACGGGGTCCAAACCAAACCATTTTTCCACAATAGTGGAATAAGTCGATCGGAAATCGTTGTTGAAATGCAAATCTCCTTCCAATTGGTCAGCTTCTNTTATAGATGGGTATTGCCCATACATTCCACCTTTCACCTCCCCTCCTATCAGAAATGCAACACCTCCAGAGCCATGGTCAGTTCCTGAACCATTGTCTTTAATACGCCTTCCAAACTCGGAGAATATCATAACTATTACTTCATCTTCCTTGCCGTGTTCTTTCATATCATCATAGAAATCCCCAACGGCCCCTGAAACCTCNTCCCACAACTTTGCGTGAGTAGCTATTTCCCCTGAATGAGTATCAAAGCTTCCATGCTGTGTGTAGAAAACTCTAGTTCCAAAGTCAGCAAGTAAGACCTGAGCTATGCTTTTCATTCCCTGAGCTATAGGGTTCGCAGCATATTCGATGGAAGAACTGTATTTCTGAGGAGCGGTCCTTAGTATATCGGCTCCTTTCAGTGCATCCATACCTGTTTGCCCTAGGAAGTTGAGAACGGGGTCTTTCCCTTGGACTCCGCCATACATATGAGCAAAAGCATCAAGGGCAAGCTTCTTAGCCGATTCATCTTTAATATCTGGGAACAAACCGTATGTTTCCAGATTACCGACTGATGCTACAGGAACTCCTCTAACACCAAGAGCTCTTGGTAATCCTCTGCCAAAATTGACCCCAGTCANTACATTTTCTGCGTTTGGATCCAAATCTCTAATAACCCTACCTAACCAGCCCTCAGTACCGATTTCATCAGGCTGAGCTGTATGCCATATATCCATCGATCGAAAATGAGATCTATTGGGGTTATCGTATCCAATACCATTGATAACAGCCACTTTACCTTGATCATATAATCTCTTTATTGGTGCCATGTGGGGGCTAAATCCGTACACCTTATCAATCGGCAGCACCTTTTCTTGTTCTATATGGACAGTCCGCCTGAAGTCATAATATTCATCGTCTCCATATGGAACTACCGTATTAAGATAGTCATTTCCACCAGAAAGTTGAACAACAACAATCGATTTCTCTTTGTTTGCCATCAGGTCCCCCTATATAGCTAGGTGTTTTTTTAATAAATTTATCTTTAATAAAGGCACATATTACTACCTAAAGTAGATATTACTACCTAAATTAATGTAATTCAATCCTATCTCTCACTTAATCAATAATCTCATTTATTAAATAGCCCATGTCTGTTCTTAGTTAAGATATGTAGAATGTATCAACAACGCTAACCAGCATTCTAGAATTAAGGTGAAACAGTGTCCTCAAATACGACATCAAAGACATATTCTTTCAAAACACCAAATGATGCTGCAGAGCACTTTCTTAACCAAGGATGGACGGATGGTCTCCCAATTAACATGCCCACAGAATACACAGTAGGAAAATTCCTGGATCTATCTGGCAGGATGGGTCAAGACATCATTGGGATTGAACCGGTGAAAAACAGGGAAATTACCGTAGAAAAAGTCGCTATAAATGCTGTAATGGCAGGCTGTAAACCAGAATATTTCCCTGTAGTTTTGACTGCTGTTGAAGCTTTAGTTGAACCAGAATTCAATCTCCATGGTATTACTGCTAGCACCATGGGTGCTGGTATTTTAAGCGTGGTAAGTGGACCAATAACTAAAGACATCGGGCTAAATGGCGGAATTAGTGTTTTTGGCCCTGGACATCGAGCGAATGCCACTATCGGAAGAGCACTTAGGCTTTTTGTTATAAATTGCACTGGCTCTAGATCTGGGGAAATTGACAAAGCCACCCTTGGTCACGCTGGTAAATACACATGGTGTATTACTGAAAACGAG